>JAEYVD010000796.1 GCA_023432075.1 Pseudomonadota bacterium
TTCTGCGGTACTGCGGCTCGGGTTGATGCGTGCTAATTCCAGCATTGCGCGAAGCTCCTAGAGAGTCCAGCCAGTGTGGACGCCCTGTATGTCAATGACTTGACCAATATGTTACGTGACTATGAAGTTTAGGCCGGTACAGAAAACGCATATAAACAAAGGCCACGCGCCAAATTTCGACGCGTGGCCCACATATTAAAACGAAAACTCAGGGTTTACCCCAGGCTTTGCGCAAGCTTCTCGGCGGAGTTGGTCGCCAGGGCCTCATCCTCGGCCTCGACCATGAGGCGCAGCTTGGGTTCCGTCCCCGACGCGCGGATCAAAATCCGGCCGCGGCCATCCAATTCGGCTTCAACCGCTTGGCGCGCCGCCGTCAGACCGGGGTGCGTCTTCCAGTCCATGCCCGGCGTGAGCGGCACGTTGATCATTTTCTGCGGATACATGCGCAGATCGCTGACCCAGTCGCCCAGCGTGGCCGAATTGCGGCGCAGCGCCGTCAGGACCTGCAAGGCGGCCACAATGCCGTCGCCGGTGGAGTGGCAGTCCAGGCACAGCAAGTGGCCGGAGCTTTCGCCGCCGTACAGCCAGCCGCGCGATTGCATCTGTTCCAGCACGTAGCGGTCGCCGACGTTGGCCCGGTCAAAGCCCACGCCCAGACGCTTCATTTCGCGCTCGAAGCCGAAATTGGTCATCAGCGTGCCAACCACGCCCTCGACCTTGCCGCGTTGCATGCGCTCGCGCACGATGGCGTACATGAGTTCGTCGCCGTTGTAGATGCGGCCTTCGCCATCCACCATCTGCAGGCGGTCGGCGTCGCCGTCCAGCGCAATGCCAAGCTGGGCGCCGCGTGCCTTGACTTCCTTGGCCAGCAGCTCGGGGTGCAGCGCGCCCACGCCCTTGTTGATGTTAAAGCCGTCCGGGTTCACGCCGATCGCGTGGACCTCGGCGCCCAATTCACGGAAGACGTGCGGGGCGATGTTGTAGGCGGCGCCGTGCGCGGCGTCGACCACGATGGTCATGCCGTTCAGGTCCAGATCGTTGGGGAACGTGCTCTTGCAGAACTCGATGTAGCGGCCCTGGGCGTCACCCATGCGGCGCGCGCGTCCCAGGCCTTCGGAGCTGACGCAGCCCAGCGGCTCGTCCAGCGCGGCCTCGATCTCGGCCTCGATGTCGTCGGGCAGCTTCATGCCCTGCGCCGAGAAGAACTTGATGCCGTTGTCCTGGTAGGGATTGTGCGAAGCACTGATGACGATACCGGCGACCAGACGCAGCGCGCGGGTCAGGTAGGCCACCGCAGGCGTGGGAATCGGGCCGGCCAGCAGCACGTCGATGCCGGCGGCGGACAGTCCGGCTTCCAGTGCGGATTCCAGCATGTAGCCGGAAATCCGGGTGTCCTTGCCGATGACGACCTGCGGGCGCGTCGCACCGCGCACCGCGTGCGCGCGCGCCAGCACGCGGCCGGCCGCGTAGCCCAGCCGCAGCGCGAATTCGGCGTTGATCACCGGACCGCCGACTTCACCGCGTACGCCATCGGTACCGAAATATTTGCGTCGAATCATGAACTGATAGCTCCTTGTTCAGCCGCCTGCCATACCTTAAGCGCATCCACGGTGGCCGCAACATCGTGCACGCGCACGATGGAGGCGCCACGCGCGACGCAGGCAAGCGCGGCGGCAATGCTGCCGGGCAGCCGGTCGCCAACCGGCCGGCCGGTGGCCTGGCCGATCATGTTTTTGCGCGACAGGCCGATCAGCAATGGATAACCGGTGCTGCGCAGGCTGGACAGCCGGCGCAACAGTTGGAAGTTCTGGTCGGCGGTCTTGCCGAACCCGAAACCCGGGTCCAGCACGATGCGCCGAGGATCGATCCAGGCCGCGCGCAGCTTTTGCGCGCGCGCCCCCAGGAACAGGCCGATTTCACCGATCAGGTCGGTGTACTCGGGCGGCGCCGCCTGCATGGTGCGCGGCTCGCCTTTCATGTGCATGACGCACAGGCCGCAGCGCGATTGCGAGACGGCCTCGATCGCGCCCGGCTGCCTGAAACCGTAAATGTCGTTGATCATGTCCGCGCCCGCATCCAGCGTGGCGCGCATGACCTCCGGCTTGAAGGTGTCGATGGACAGCGGCACGCCGCAGTCGCGCAGCGCCTCGACCACCGGCAGCAGCCGGTCCAGCTCGTCGGACACGGACACGGGGTCCGCGCCCGGCCGCGTGGACTCGCCGCCCAGATCCAGGATCTGCGCGCCTTCGTCGATCAGCCGGCGCGCGTGCGCCACCGCGGAATCGGTATCGTCGTGCTGGCCGCCGTCGGAAAACGAGTCCGGCGTGACATTGACGATGCCCATGACAAGCGGGCGCTCGAGATCAAACTCGAAGCGCCCGCAAAGGAAGTTATTTGCCATAACCCAGAACGAAGGACCTCAGACCGCAGCTGCCGTGTTGCCGCCTGCAGCCAGGCCGGTCGGCGGCGTATCGGACGTGTCCGACGGGCCTTGCGGCGTCTTCGGGGGACGCGGGGGGCGGCCCTCCATGATGTCGTTGATCTGGTCGGCGTCGATGGTTTCCCATTCGAGCAGCGCGGCGGTCATCACTTCGACCTTGTCGCGGTTGTCTTCCAGGATCTTGCGCGCAACGCCGTACTGCTCGTCGATGATGCGGCGGATCTCGGTGTCCACCTTTTGCATGGTGGCTTCGGACATGTGCGTGGTCTTGGTGACGCTGCGGCCCAGGAAGACTTCGCCTTCGTTCTCGGCGTAGACCATCGGGCCCAGTTCGTCGGTCATGCCGTAGCGCGTGACGATGTCGCGGGCGATGGCGGTGGCGCGTTCGAAGTCGTTCGAGGCGCCCGTCGTCATCTGGTCCATGAAGATCTCTTCCGCGATACGGCCGCCGAACAGCACGGCGATCGTGGACAGCAGACGGCCCTTGTCCATGCTGTAGCGGTCGGTTTCCGGAAGCTGCATGGTCACGCCCAGCGCACGGCCGCGCGGGATGATGGTGACCTTGTGGACCGGATCGGTCTTGGGCAGCATGCGCGCGACGATCGCGTGGCCGGATTCGTGGTACGCGGTGTTCTTGCGTTCCTCTTCGGGCATCACGATGGAGCGGCGCTCGGCGCCCATGATGATCTTGTCCTTGGCCTTTTCAAAGTCGGACATATCCACCGTGCGGCCATTGCGGCGGGCGGCAAACAGCGCGGCTTCGTTGACCAGGTTGGCCAGGTCGGCGCCGGAGAAGCCCGGGCAGCCGCGCGCCAGGATGGTCGCATCGACGTTGGGCGACAGCGGAACCTTGCGCATGTGAACCTTCAGGATCTGCTCGCGGCCACGGATATCGGGCAGCGGCACGACAACCTGGCGGTCGAAACGGCCCGGACGCAGCAGCGCCGGATCCAGCACGTCGGGACGGTTGGTCGCGGCGATCACGATGACGCCCTGGCCGGACTCGAAGCCGTCCATTTCAACCAGCATCTGGTTCAGGGTCTGTTCGCGCTCGTCGTTGCCGCCACCCAGACCGGCGCCACGCTGGCGGCCGACCGCATCGATTTCATCGATGAAGATGATGCAAGGCGCGTGCTTCTTGGCGTTTTCGAACATGTCGCGGACACGGGCCGCGCCCACGCCGACGAACATTTCAACGAAGTCCGAGCCGGAGATGCTGAAGAACGGCACCTTGGCTTCGCCGGCGATGGCCTTGGCCAGCAGCGTCTTGCCGGTACCGGGCGAGCCCACCATCAGCACGCCGCGCGGAATGCGGCCGCCCAGCTTCTGGAACTTGCTGGGGTCGCGCAGGAAGTCGACCAGCTCCTGGACGTCTTCCTTGGCTTCGTCGCAGCCTGCAACGTCCGCGAAGGTGATCTGGTTGGTGTTTTCGTCGAGCATCCGGGCGCGCGATTTGCCGAAGCTGAACGCGCCACCCCTGCCACCGCCCTGCATCTGGCGCATGAAGAACACCCAGACGCCGATCAGCAGCAGCA
>JAEYVD010000797.1 GCA_023432075.1 Pseudomonadota bacterium
CGGTTGCCTGCGTCGCCGCGATCAGCGCCGACAAGCGATTCAAGTCATCCATCGTCGCGCCGCGCGGCACGGCGATGCCCGCCTGGCGAAACACATGGCTCTTGCCCAGATGCAGGTCGGCAATCACGAGCCGGGACCGCGCTGGCCAGTGCATGGCGCGCGCGCCCAGCAGGACGACGCGCTCGCCCGCCAGCGCCATCGCCTGGCCTGCGTCAGGCGACGCGTGCATAGCGCTTCTCCAGTTGTTCGGCGGCGCGTTTGACGCGCGCCTGCCAGGTCTCGGTGCTGAGCTGCCCGCGCAGGCTTTCGGTCCACAACGGAAACGATAGCGGCGTGAGCGCGCGCGGTTCGCACAAGGCCAGTTCGCGGCGCTGGCAGTCCTGCAGCGCCGCCAACAGGCGCGGCGCCTCCAGCTGCAATTCAAAGACTTCGCGCTCCGCCTGCGCCAGCAGAAGGTGATCGGGATCGTAACGGCGCAGCACGTCGTAGAGCAGGCCGCTGGAAGCCTGCACCTGCCGCAGCGAGCGCGCCGCCTGCCCTGGCAACGACGGCGTCAGCAGGCCGGCGACACGGGCAATTTCCCGGAACTGGCGGCGCGCCATTTCGCCCAGGTTGACGCCGTCGCGCAGGTCTTCGGCCATGTTGTCCGGACTGAGCAGCGCGCGCAGCAGCGCGTCGTCCAGCGCGGCCGGTTCGGCCAAGGTCAGCATCAGGCCGTAGTCATTGACGGTGTAGGAAATCGTGTTGGGCTGGCGCCGGCCCCAGCGCAGCGCGACCATTGCGGCGATGCCCTCGTGCACGGCGCGCCCGGCAAACGGAAACAGGAACAGATGCGTGCCGCGCCGCGTTTTGATGCGCTCGGCCACCAGCCGGCCATGGTCGGGCAGCGCGCTGGCCGCTTCTTGAATCCGCAGCAGCGGCCCGACCGCACGCATTTCCGGATGGTCGCCGGGATGGGAATACAGGCTTTCCACTTCGCTCGCCAACTGCGTCGACAAGGGCATGCGGCCGCCCTGCCACGTCGCGACGGGCCCATCGCCGGCCTTTGCGCGGCGCACGTAGGCGACCATGCCCTCCAGCCGCACCAGCTCCAGCGTGCGGCCGGCGAACTGGAAGCGGTCGCCGCGCCGCAGACGCGCCAGGAACCCTTCCTCGACCGACCCCAGGCTGCCGCCCCGCAGGTACTTCACCGCCACCGCGCCGTCGGACGTGATCGTGCCGATGGACAGCCGATGCCGGAACGCGATGCGCCGGTCATGCACGCGGTAGCAGCCATCCTCGTCGCGCACGACGCGGTGGTAGTCCGGGTACTTTGCCAGCGCGCGTCCGCCCTGCACGATGAAATCCAGCACGGCCTGCCACGTTGCGGCGTCAAGCGTGGCGTAGGCATGCGTGCCCCGCACTTCCTCGTACAGCTCAGCGGCATCGAACCCGCCGCCCAGCGCCAGCGTCACGGCGTGCTGGGCCAGCACGTCCAGGCTGCCGATGGGCGGCACGCGCGACTCGATCTCGCCGCGCGCAATCGCCTGGCGGGCCGCGGCATATTCAATCAATTCCAGCGCCTGCGCGGGCACGCAGACGACATTGCCCGATTCGCCGGGCCGATGCTTGGCGCGGCCGGCGCGCTGCAGCAGGCGCGCAACACCCTTGGGGCTGCCGATCTGCAGCACCTGATCCACCGCCGGGAAATCCACGCCCAGGTCCAGGCTGGACGTCGCGACCACGCAGCGCACGGTCCCGTCACGCAGCCCCTGCTCGACCGCCGCGCGCAACTTGGGGTCCAGCGACCCGTGATGCAAGGCCAGCGTGGCCGGGGCCTCCGGCCAGATCGATTCCAGCGCGCGATGCCACAGCTCGGCCTGCGCCCGGGTGTTCGTGAACAGCAGCGTCGCGCGCACGTCGAAAAGGCGCTTGAAGACGCGTTCAAGCTGCGACAGGCCCAGGTGGCCCGCCCACGGCAGCGCGCGGCTGCGTTCCGGCAGCAACGTCGAGATCTGGATCTTGCGCGGCTTGGCGCCCGCCACCAGCGCGCTGTCCGGCGCCTGCGGCAGCAGCACCGCCCGCGCCTGCCCCAGATTGCCCAGCGTGGCGGACAGCCCCCAGGTCCGGGCGGCCGGCGATAGCTTCCTGACCCGCGCAAGACAGAGCTGCAACAGCACGCCGCGCTTGTTGCCCAAGAGCTCGTGCCATTCGTCCACCACGATGCAGCGCAACGCGCGAAAGCGCAGCGAGGCGTCGGCGTAGGACAGCAGCAGCGCCAGCGATTCGGGTGTGATGACCAGCACGTGCGCCTTGCCCTGCCGCGCCAGCCGCTTGTCGCGCGCGCTGGCGTCGCCGGTGCGCAAGGCGACCGTCCAGTCAAGGCCCAGTTCGCTCGCCGTCTGCGTCAATGCCCGCGTGGTATCGGCGGCCAGCGCGCGCAGCGGCGTCACCCACAGCACGCGCGGTCCCTCGCCCGCTGCCGCGCGCACCGGTGTGTCGTCTTCAAGCGCTTCGAGCAGCGGGCCGCCAAATGCCGCCAATGTCTTGCCGCTGCCCGTCGGCGTATGCAGCAACCCCGACTCGCCATCCAGATAGCGGCGCCACGTTTCGCGCTGAAAAGGCGCGGGCTTCCAGCCGCGCGTCTTGAACCACGCGATCAGCGGCGCGTCCCTGCCCCGGGCCGCGCCACTCATCGCGCCAGCGCCTTCAGCGTGTCGAGCCGGTCGGCCTCGCCCGCAGGCTTGTCGTGCCGCCAGCGCAGGATGCGCGGAAAGCGCACCGCCACGCCGGACTTGTGCCGCTTGGACAGGTTGACGCCTTCGAAGCCCAGTTCAAACACCTGCACCGGCTCGACCGAGCGCACCGGCCCGAAGCGCTCGCGCGTGTGCGCGCGCAGCCAGCGATCCAGTTCCAGGATCTCTTTGTCGTCCAGACCCGAATACGCCTTGGCGATCGGCACCAGCGCATCGCCCTCCCAGAGTCCGAAGGTGTAGTCGGTGTAGAGCGTGCTGCGCCGGCCGTGACCTGATTGCGCGTACAGCAGCACGGCGTCGATGGTGAGCGGTTCGATCTTCCACTTCCACCAGTCGCCGCGCCGCCGTCCGCTTTGATAGGGCGCGCTGCGGCGCTTGAGCATGAAGCCCTCGACACCGCGCTCGCGCGATTCGCCGCGCAGTGCGTGGGCTTCGTCCCAGTCGCCAGGCGCCACCGCCGGCGACATGCGCAGCCGTGGATCGGGGTGGCGGCGCAGCAGCGCTTCCAGACGTTCCCGTCGCTCTGCCTGCGGCAATTCCCGCAGGTCCTCGCCTTCCAGTTCAAGCAGATCGTACGCCAGCATCTGCACCGGCGCCTCGGCCAGCCACTTGGGGCCGGGCTTCAGGCGCTGGATACGGGTTTGCAGCGCTGAAAACGGCATGGGATCCGTCTGGCCATCCTGCCAGGCCAGCAGCTCGCCGTCGATGACGCAGTCCACGTTCAGCGCGGCGGCGGCCGCTTCCACTTCCGGAAAACGCCCGTCCAGCCGCTCTTCGCCGCGCGACCACAGCGACACTTCTCCGTGTCGCCGGATCAGCTGCGCACGGATCCCATCCCACTTCCATTCCAGCAGCCACTCGTCGATGGGCCCCAGAATGGCCGGCTCGCCTTCAAGCGGCGAGGCCAGGAAGAAGGGGTAAGGCTGCTGGCGATCGCCGGGCAGCTCTTCGACGCTGAGCAAGTCGCGCAGGAACGCCGGGCTGGGCGACCACGCGCCCAGCATGCGCTGCGCGATGCGGGCGATGGGCACGCCCGACATCTCGGCCAGCGCCTGCTGCACCATGCGCTGCGACACGCCGACGCGCAGCGCGCCGGTCAGCAGCTTGTTGAACACCAGGCGTTCCGCGTAAGGCAGACCCAGCCACGCCGACACGACAACCTCGCGCCGCTCGGTCTCGTCGCGATTGGCCACCGGCAGCAAGACCTCTTCGATCCAATCCGCCAGACCGCGATCCGGCGCAGCCTGTGTGGGGTCCGGCACCAGCAACGCTAAGGTTTCGGCCAGATCGCCAACCTGGTCATAGCAGGCGTCCAGCAGCCACGGCGCGGTGCCGGAGGCGTCGGCCGCCCAGGCGCGCAGCTCGCCCACGCCAGCAATCTTCTTGCGGGCGCTGGTGATCTTGCCGCCCGCCAGCAGATACAGCGCCCAGACCGCGTCGCGCGGCGGCGCATCGCGGAAGTACGCCACCAGCGCCGCGCGCTTGTCCAAGGTGGCGGTGCTGCGGTCAAGCTCCT
>JAEYVD010000837.1 GCA_023432075.1 Pseudomonadota bacterium
CACCCCAAGCACGACGACGAAATCGGCGCGTTCGTGTTCCGTTCCAACAAGCCGTTCGATCCCGCGCGCCTTGAGGAATTCCTGGGCGGCGTCGTGCAGGTCTATGGCCCCGACCTGATGCGCTACAAGGGCATCCTGTACATGAAGGGCATCAACCGCCGCATGTTGTTCCAGGGTGTGCACATGATGATGGGCGCCGAACCCGGCAAGCCGTGGACCGCGGCCGAAAAACCGTCCACCAAGATGGTGTTCATCGGACGTAAGCTGCCCCAGGAGATTTTTACCCGGGGCTTGGAGCAGTGCCTGGCGGGGTAATCCCCATTCCTGCGTGACGCGATGCGACGAAGGCAGTACTGTGAGGTACGGATAGCGTAGGCAACAAGTAACACGGACCGGGACGGACGCCCGCGCCAGGATCGATTCATAGTGGAGTGTTTACATGGCTACCAAGGCAGCAACCAAAAAATCAAGCAAGTCGACGAGCGATACGGCGATTGATCTGCCCAGCGAGAAGGAATTGCTGGCCATGCCCGAGTCCGACTACATGAACGACCGCCAATTGGCGTTCTTCAAGGAACGGCTCAAACAACTCGAGCAGGACATTCTGGCCAACGCCGGCGAGACCACCGAGCACCTGCGTGAAACGCAATTCGTGCCCGATCCCGCCGACCGCGCCACCATCGAGGAAGAGCACGCCCTGGAACTGCGTACCCGCGACCGCGAGCGCAAGCTGCTCAAGAAGGTGCAGCAATCCATCGCCCGCATCGACAGCGGCGAATACGGCTGGTGTGAAGAAACGGGCGAGCCCATCGGCATCCCGCGCCTGCTCGCCCGCCCCACGGCCACCCTGTCGCTCGAAGCGCAGGAACGCCGCGAGATGCGTCAAAAGCTGTACGGCGACTGACCCGTCCCGCATTCGCTCCGTCCCCTGAAAGGCCATGCCGGTTTCCGAGCATGGCCTTTTTTATCGTCCCCGGGGCGCATGAAGTCCCCAGACCTTGATATCCCCGCGACTGCCCCCAGCTAACTTTTTCATAGGAAGGAACGCATGGAACAATTTCACGCCACCACCATCGTGTGTGTGCGCCGCGGCAACCGCGTCGCGCTGGGCGGCGATGGCCAGGTCACCCTGGGCAACATCGTCATCAAGGGCACTGCCCGCAAGATCCGCCGCCTCTACCACGACAAGATCCTCGCTGGCTTTGCTGGCGCCACCGCCGATGCGTTCACGCTGCAGGAACGCTTCGAGGCCAAGCTTGAAAAGCACCAGGGCAACCTGATGCGCGCCGCGGTCGAACTGACCCGCGACTGGCGCACCGACCGCGTCCTGCGCCGTCTGGAAGCCATGCTGATCGTGGCTGACGCCGAGCACACGCTGGTGCTCACCGGCAATGGCGACGTCCTGGAACCCGAGCACGGTCTGGCCGCCATCGGCTCCGGCGGCGCGTACGCCCAGTCGGCAGCCCTCGCGCTTCTGCGCAACACCGACCTGCCGCCCGAAACGATCATCAAGCAATCGCTCGAGATCGCCGGCGACCTGTGCATCTACACCAACCAGAACCACGTCATCGAAACGCTGGGCGACTGACGCCCGCCACGCGGCGCAGCCTGCGCCGCGGCGCCCTCCCAGCCCGCCCTAGCTTCAAGGATCCGCCCTCATGTCCGCATCCAACATGACGCCCGGAGAGATCGTCTCCGAACTCGACAAGTACATCGTCGGCCAGAACCGCGCCAAGCGCGCCGTCGCCGTGGCGCTGCGCAACCGCTGGCGCCGCCAGCAGGTCGCCGAGCCCCTGCGCCACGAAATCCATCCCAAGAACATCCTGATGATCGGCCCGACCGGCGTCGGCAAGACCGAGATCGCGCGCCGCCTGGCCAAGCTGGCCAACGCGCCGTTCATCAAGATCGAAGCCACCAAGTTCACCGAGGTCGGCTACGTGGGCCGCGACGTGGACACCATCATCCGCGACCTGACCGAATACTCCATCAAGCAGACCCGCGAGCTGGAAATGCGCCGCGTGCGCACCCAGGCCGAGGACGCCGCCGAAGACCGCATCCTGGACGCGCTGGTGCCTCCGCCCCGCGGCGCCTCGGGCGAACCGCAGCGCGGCGAAGACAACAGCGCCCGCCAGACCTTCAGGAAGCGCCTGCGCGAAGGGCTGATCGACGATCTGGAGATCGAGATCGAAGTCGCCCAGACCGTGCCGCAAATGGACGTCATGACGCCCCCGGGCATGGAAGAAATGGCCGAGCAGCTGCGCGGCATGT
Organism: Pseudomonadota bacterium; assembly: GCA_023432075.1. Taxonomy (GTDB): domain Bacteria; phylum Pseudomonadota; class Gammaproteobacteria; order Burkholderiales; family Burkholderiaceae_B; genus Achromobacter. The sequence continues at coordinate 2,269 of JAEYVD010000837.1, forward strand.
TCGCGGGCATGGCGCGCGACAAGAAAAAGCCCAAGAAGATGAAGGTGCGCGAAGCCTTCAAGCTCATCGTCGACGAAGAAGCCGCCAAGCGCGTCAACGAAGAAGACCTGCGCAGCGTGGCGATCACCAACGTCGAGCAGAACGGCATCGTCTTCCTGGACGAGATCGACAAGATTGCCGCCCGCCAGGAATCCGGCGGCGCCGATGTCTCGCGCCAGGGCGTGCAGCGCGACCTGCTGCCGCTGGTTGAAGGCACCACCGTCAACACGCGTTACGGCATGGTCCGCACCGATCACATCCTGTTCATCGCGTCGGGCGCCTTTCACCTGTCGCGCCCGTCGGACCTGATCCCCGAGCTGCAAGGCCGTTTCCCGATCCGCGTCGAACTCGAATCGCTCACGGCCGAAGACTTCGTGC
>JAEYVD010000861.1 GCA_023432075.1 Pseudomonadota bacterium
GAAGCCTGGCCTGCCGCCGGCAAGCTAGGGTTATCAGGGATTCTTTATGCTTAAACTTTTGTGAAGAATGAGCGGCACATGCGGGGCCGCCGCCGCGATGCGCAATCAGGGCGGTTCATCGTGGTGCGGCGCGTGACGCACCGGGCGCATGATCGCGGGGTAGAGCCCCCTTAAGGAGAATTGCATGCTGCTGCGTAGACGTTGTCTGGCCGTGATGATGCTGGCGCTGACTGGCTGGACGACGGGCAGCCATGCACAAACACCGTCTGCGGCGTGGCCCACCAAGCCGGTTCGTCTGGTCGTGGGGCTGGCGCCCGGCGGGCTGGTCGACGTGCTGGCCCGCACCGTGCAGCCGCACTTGGCCGAGGCCTTGAAGCAGACAGTCATCGTGGAAAATCGTGGCGGTGCGGGCGGCAATCTGGCGGGGGCCGAAGTGGTTCGCAATGGCCGCGACAACCATACTTTCCTGCTCAATCCGTCGACGACTGAATCGGTCAACCCGCTGATGTTCGCCAACATGCCGTTCGACCCGCAGCGGGACTTGCGGCCGGTTGCCCTGCTGGCCAACAGCCAGTTGTTCCTGTTTGTCCGGTCCTCGCTTGGCGTCAATACGCTTGAAGAGTTCGTGGAATACGCGCGCAAGCGGCCCGACCCTTTGAATTACGGGTCGGCCGGCAACGGCACGACGCCGCATCTGGCTGGCGAGCTCCTCAAGCAGGCCACGGGCATGCAGGCCACCCACGCGCCGTATCGCGGCGTGGCGCCGGCGATACAAGACCTGGCGGCGGGCCAGATCGACTTCGCGTTTGGACCCGCCACGGTCTTTCCCATGGTGCAGGCGGGCAAATTGAAGGTGCTGGCGGTGGCAAGCCGGCAACGCGCGGCCGTGGCGCCCGACATCCGGACCTTTACCGAGGCCGGCATTGACGGTGTGTTCGCCGACAGCCTGTTCGGCGTGTATGCGGCCACGGGCACCCGCGATGATGTGGTCGATCGCATGAACGCCGAGATCAACAAGGTGCTGACGCGGCCGGATATCAAGGCGCGCTTCCTGGATGCGGGCGCCGAGGCGATTCCGCTGAGCGTGGCCGACTACGCCACGCGCGTGCAGGACGAAAAGAAATTGTTCGCGCCGTTGATGAAATCGTTGGGGCTGAAGGAGCAGTAGATAAAACCGCGACAACCGCCCCGCCTGCTACGTTTCCCCGGCCCGGTTCCCGAGAATGGACTCCACGCTACGCGCATGCTGCAGTAGTTTGGGGTCTTCTTTTTGGAAGCCCACGAGCTGCACGGCAAGGGGCAAACCTTCCGGGCTGCGTCCGACCGGCAGTGAAATCGAGGGATTGTGCAGCAATGACCACGCGCGGATGAACACCGAACTGCCCGTGCTTTCGGCGGGCGTGGCCACGCCCAACGTGGCAGGCATGATAATGGCGTCCACGTCGCGGGAAATGTCATAGAACGCTCGCCGGCACTTGTCGGCGGCGTCCAATGCGGATGCATAGTCGGCGTCGGTGTAGGTGTCACCCAGAGCCAGGTAGGCAAGCAGCTCGGGGTCGCATAACGCGGCGTGATCGCGGCGGATATGCGCGTATTCACGCGCCAGGTCATAGGCCATGATGACATCCTGAATGTCACCGATGTCTTCATAGGCGGCAGGCATGGACAAGACCTGCAACGAAACACCTGCGGCCGTCAGCCGGCTCAGGCAGTCCTCGAAGACGGCTTGCGCCGCGGGTTCGGCTTCGGGCCAGGCGCGGGGACGCCACACGCCAAGGCGCAGCGCGTTACCGCTCTCGGCGGACGGTGCAAAGCGCGGATCGCCCACGAACGCATGCATGAAGAGCTGCGCATCTTCCACGGACCTGCACAGCGGACCGATCACATCGAGCGGTCGCGAATAACTTCGGATGCCGACATACGGGATGGCGTCAAGGGTGGGCTTGAAACCGACGGCGCCGCTGAAGGAAGCGGGTCGCAGGATGGATCCGGCGGTCTGGGTGCCGATGGACAAGGGGGCCATGAAGTCTGCCACGGCCGCGCCCGAACCCGCGGAGGAGGCGGCCGGGCTACGGGTCAGGTCATGGGGGTTGCGGCACGGACCGGGCAGCATGATCGCGTGGCGTGACACGGTGTTCTTACCCAGCAGCACGAACCCTTGTTCGCGCGCGCGCGTCACCACTGGCGCGTCCTGCGTAGGTTGACGCCCGGTGAAGATCTCGGGTTCGCCCAGTTCGGTGGGCATGTCCGCGGTGTCGATGGTGTCTTTAATGCCGATGGGGGCACCCTCGTAGCGAGTGCGACGGCCGCGCCGGTCGATCGCGCGCGCTTGCGCCAAGGCGGCTTCGCCCGCCACGTGCACCCACGCCTTGACGTCCTGGTTGCGCTGAGCAATTCGTTCCAGGCAAGCCTGCGTCCAGGCTTCGGCGCTGAGCATGCCCTTGTCCAGGGCGCGCAGCCCCTCTGCCAGGGTGAGGTGGGCGCGCTCCGAGGGAGCAGGGCGTCCGGGCGCCTTGGTTGCGGTCATACGGGTTCTCCTTGGGAGTCGTGACGGTGCCCGATGTAGAGTTCCGCCATTTCTTCATTTGCGAGCAGGTTGGGGCCGGTATCGGTCAAGACAATGCGGCCGGAGTCCAGGATGTATCCGCGGTCACTGAAAGCCAGCGCCTGGCGGGCCCGCTGTTCGACCATCAGCACGGCGATATCCAACTGGGGCAGGCGTTGCACTTCCTCGAATACCTGGGAAGTCAGTGCGGGCGACAATGCCGCGGACGGTTCGTCAAGCAGCACCATGCGAGGGGAAGGCATCAACGCGCGCGCAAACGCCAATTGCTGGCGCTCGCCGCCGGAAAGATTGGCGGCGTGGGTGCGTCGCCGCTGCGCCAACGCTGGAAAGAGTTCAAACATTTCCTCGGTGCGTCGACGGGCATCGCTGACGTGTTCGACGACCTGAAGGTTTTCCAGCACGGTAAGCTCGCCGAACACGTTCTGCACTTGCGGCACGTAAGAGATGCCCAGGCGCACGCGATCTTCCACGGCGGACCGGCGCAAGTCGTTCCCGTCGAAGGTGATCGATCCCGAGAGACGCGGCAGCAGGCCCATGACGGCTTTGATGACCGTGGACTTTCCAGCCCCGTTCGTGCCAGCGATCGTGACGATTTCGCGCGGCTTCATATGGAGGTCGATGCCACTGACGATATCGACGTCTCCATAGCCTGCGGCCATGTTTTCGATGGTGAGGATCGGTGCGGCGGCATTGGTTACGTTCATATCACCCCCCCCATGTAAGCTTCGCGAACCGCGTCCTGGGAGAGCACGTCCCGCGGCTTGCCCTCAGCAATGACCTTGCCGCGGTCCATCACATACATGCGCGGCACAATGCGGGATAGTTCTTCGAGGTTGTGCTCGATAATCAGCACGCTCATGCCGCGTTGGTTCAACGCCACGATGCGTTCTGACAACTCGCCGATCAACACCGGATTGACGCCGGCGAAAGGCTCGTCAAGCATGATGCAGCGAGGCTCCAGCATAAGCAGCCGTCCTAGCTCCAGCAGCTTCTTTTGTCCGCCGGAAAGTTTGCCTGCCTGTGTATCCGCGACCCGCGATAGATTGAGAAATTGCAGCAAGTCGCGGGCACGTTCGGCCACCTGTTCCTCTTCTCTTTGCACTTTCCCTGGATTGAAGAAGATGGACAGCAACTTCTCGCCCTGCGCGTCTGGTGCAGCCGCCATCATGTTGGCCATGACGGTGAGCTGCGAGAATTCGCGCGGCACCTGGAATGTGCGCGCCAGGCCTTGGCGCACGCGGGTGTGCACGGCCATGTGAGAGATGTCGCGGCCATCGAACTGGACGACGCCAGCCCGGCTGGGCACATACCCCGTGATTACCGAGAAGAGCGTGCTCTTTCCCGCGCCATTCGTGCCGATCAGGCCCAGAAGTTCGCCTTGGTTCAGGTCCAGGCTGACATTGTCCAAGGCGAGCATTCCGCCGAACCCGGCGCTAACGTTTCTGACAGTCAAAAGGCTCATGTCGACTTCCCCGCCTTGGTTCCCAAGATCCCTTGCGGCCGATACAGCACGATAAGAATCAATGCCATGCCGATGACCCAGATTCGCACGCTGGCCATCTGCACTTCGGAGATGCCGCCCACGAAGTCTCGGACGAAGCGAGACCCTTCAAGAAAGCCGACCATGATGACGGTGCCCAAGGCGACACCGAGCAGGCGATTGGCGCCTCCGACAAAGATGGCGATCCAGATGTAGAAGGTAATGAGCGGAACGAACTGCTCGGGGCTCAGGAACGTGAGGTAGTGCGCTTGAAAGGCGCCAGCCAGGCCGGCCAGGCCCGCGCCCAGCATGAGCGAGCGGGTCTTGAAGCGAGCCGGGTCCTTGCCCAGCGCCCTTACCGCGACTTCGTTGTCGCGAACCGCTTCAATGACCCGCCCAAACGGGCTTTTGACGACGCGCGTGACCAACCAGAACACCGCTCCGTTGACGACGAGCAACGTCAACATGATGGCCAGATCAATCTGGGCGGCGGGGATCCAACCCTCATACATACGGGGTATGCCCGGCAGACCGTGCATGCCCCGAGTCAGCCATTCCTCGCTCTGGAGCATCATCCGGACGGACTCCGAGAAGCCGAGCGTCACGATGGCCAGATAATCGCTTCCCAGCCGTAAGGCGACGATCCCCAGTGGCCAAGCCGCCAGTGCGGTTAGCAGCGTTGCGCCCACCATCGCCAAGGGGATGGGTACCCCCTGAAGCGCGAGCAGCGCAGAGGTGTAGGAACCGATGGCAAAAAAGCCGACATGCCCGAAGTTGACCAGGCCGGTGAAGCCATAGTGCAGCGACAGACCCAGAGCCATCAGCATGTAGATAAGAATGCCGATGGAGATTGCAATCAAATAGGATTCCATCTCTCTTTACCTCGCCATGATCGGGCGGCCAAACAGACCCTGCGGCCGGAACAACAACAGCACCAGCAAGACCAGGAAGGCGATGACAATCTTGTAGGAGGGGCCAACGTAAAGGGTGGCGATTTCCTGCGAGATGCCAAATATCAGGGAACCGACGACGGCCCCGATGGGATTGCCAATGCCGCCCAGGATCACTGCTGCGAACATCGGCATCAATAGCTCGAATCCGAGTTCGGGGACCACCACTGCCTTGATGGCCAGCAGAACCCCGCCCAGCCCGCAGAAGAAGCCGCTCAACAGCCACAGATAGAGCATGACGCGACGTGAGCGTATGCCGCTGGCGGCGGCGAGGTCGGGGTTGTCGGCCACCGCCCGCATGCGCCGTCCCAGTGGCGTGGCATGCAGGATCACAAACGCGATCCCCAACGCACCGATGGCCGTAAGCAGGATGTAGACGTCCATGGGCAGGATGCGAATGCCATGCCAGTTCCACGCACGCATGATCCGGCCCATTTCCAGGTTGTATTGGTCCTGGCCCGCGAAAAAGGTGATCGTCGTGCGCACGACGAACGCCACGCCCAGCGAGGCGATAAGACGCGCCACGTTGGAGCGTTTAGCGAGCGCCCGGAAGACCCACAGATAGAAAAATACGGCGATCAGCGCGGTGACAACGCTGGCGCTTACCACGGCAAGCACGAGTGAGCTGCTGATCCACGCCTGGGTTGCGACGGCGGTATACGCGCCAAGCGTCATGTAGTCGCCCGTCGCCGCGTTGGGAAAGCGCGATATGCCAAACACCATGGTGATCGCCAGGATTGGCAGTGACAACAAGGTGCCTAGCACGATGCCATTGATGACGGCGTTCAAGATCGGGATGAGTTCCATCGTTGCTCCGCTTCAACGCGTACCCGGCACGGTCTCTTTCAGTACCAGATTGCCGTTTTCGATTTCCGATACGCCGAAATCGGGCACGGTCTCGCCATGCGCGCCGAACTCCAGGTTTGACGATGCACCGTCGTAGTCCACTGCCTTGCCTGCACGGATGAGATCTCGGCCCTGCGCAAACGAAGAGACCTTTTCCCCGCCATGCCGAGTGACCGCCTTGACCTGTCCGTTGATGGCGGCGATGTCCGCGGTCGGTCCGGCGGCCTCGATGGCCAGGGCCAGGGCAATGACCATGTCGTAGCTTTGGGCCGCAAACACGTCGGGATCGTGCTTGACCTTGGCGCGGAAGCGCTCGGAGAAGCTCTTGTACGCCGGGTTGCCGCTTGCCGCCACGTTGGAAATCGAGATGATGCCCTCGGTGACTTCCTTGCCCAGCGCTTTGACCAGCGCCTCGTTGGCGGTCCAGCCCGGCATGATGAATTTGCAGTCCTGACCAGTCTGGTACCACTCGCGCAGCAAAATCGTTGCGTCGGGGCGATACGAGCCCATTGCGATCACATCCGGTTTCGTTGCAAGGACCCGGTTCAATTCCGTTCGGTAGGTGGTCTGATTGGGTTCGTAGATCACCATGCTGCTGACCTTGCCGCCGTCTTTCTCCCACGTCTCTTTGAAATAGTTGGCCAGCCCAACAAAGGTGGAGTTGTTGAAGGCCATGAC
>JAEYVD010000119.1 GCA_023432075.1 Pseudomonadota bacterium
CATGGACCGACACGCTAGCTCGTCTTGAAGACGAACGCATCATGCTGGAGCGAATCGCTGCCGGCGTGCCGCTCCAGCAGGTGCTAGAACATGTGCTTCACGCCATCGAGGCCCAATCGAGCGTGAAGCTGCGCGCGTCCATCGCCCTGGTGGACGACAAGGGGACCATGCTGGTGCATGGCGCCGCGCCCAGCCTGCCGGATGAATTCAACGCTGCCGTCAGCGGGGTGCCGATCCGGCCAGCGTCCGGCTCCTGGGGCGCCGCGGCGCATTCGGGCAGCCCGGTCTACGTGGAAGACATTTCCCAGGATCCCCGCTGGGAACCGTGGCGCGACTTGGCGCTGGCGCATGGCCTGCGTGCCTGTTGGTCCACCCCGATCAAGGCGCCGGACGGGCGGCTGCTGGGCGTGTTCTCCAATTACTACGACGAAAGCCGCTTGCCGTCGGCGCATGACATCGACGCGATTGCGCTGGTCACGCGCAGCGCCGCGCTGGCGATCGAGCGGCATCTGCTCGACGTGGCGCTGCGCCGCAGCGGCGATCGCTGGCGCGCGATGTTCGAGGGCATGCAGGAGGCCTTTTTCCTGGCCGAGGCATTGCGCGGCGAGGATGGCCGCATCACGGACTTCCGCTTCCTGGAAGTGAACCCCGCGTTTGAACGCCAAAGCGGCATGCGGGAAGGCGACACGCTGGGTCATACGTTGCGCGAGATGATTCCCGGCGTGCCCAGCCAGATCCTGGATACGTTTGCCCAGGTCGTGGAAACGGGGGAGCCGACCCAGTTTGAATTTGCCGTTCCCGCGCCCAACGATGCGTGGTACGAAGCGCGGGCGCGCAAGGAAGGGCCCGACCGGATCATGGCGCTGTTCCTGGACGTCAGCGCGCGCAAGGCGGCCGAGACCGAACTGTGGGAAGGCCAGCATCGCAAGAACTTCCTGCTGGCGCTGGGCGACCGCATGCGTGAACTGCATCTGCAGGCCGCGATCGAGGAGACCGCCTGCGCGGGCCTGGGCCAGCACCTGTCGCTGGGCCTGGTGGCGGTTCTGGATTGGGCAGGCGAGGGCGCGGCGCCGGTGGTGTCGACGTCCTGGCAGTCCGACGTGTACGTGGCGCGCCAGGAACCGCTGGCGACCGAGCAGTTGGGCGAAGACTTCTTCGAGGCGGTGCGCAACGGACGCACGACGTACCTGCAGCCGCTCGTCGCGCAAGAGGGCGGAGACGTCCGCCCGTCCGCCATCGTGGTGCCGATGCGGCGCTGGGCGCGGCAGGGCGGTGCGCTGGTGGTCCGCCCCTTGTCCAGCAGCCGGCTCAAGCCCGCGGATCTGGCGTTCATCGAGGAAGTCGCCGAACGGATGTGCGATGCCGTCGAACGGTCGCAGTATTCGCGCATGCTGGAACAGCGCGTCGAGCACGCCATCGCCGAGCGCGACCGCATCTGGCGGATGTCGCCCGAGCTGCTTGCGGTCATCGACGGCAGGGGCCGGTTTGCCAGCGTCAATCCCGCGGTGCAAACCATTCTGGGGTGGAACCCCGACCAGTTTCTGTCGATGGGACTTGGCGAGCTGATCCACCCGGATGATCTGGAGGCCACCCGCGCCGCCTGGTCGCCCCATGCCAGGGCGAACGGTGCGCAACCGGCCCGGCACGTGGAAAACCGGGTGCTCCGGCGCGAGGGCGGCTATAGCTGGATCACGTGGAGCATGTCGTGGTCGGAGGACAGCCTGTATGTGGCAGGACGCGACGATTCGGACCTGAAGGCGCAGGCCGAGGCGCTGGCCGACACCGAGAACGCGTTGCGCCAGGCGCAGAAGATGGAGGCGGTGGGCCGCTTGACGGGCGGGATCGCACACGACTTCAACAACATGCTTCAGGGCATCACGGGCGCGTTGTATCTTGTGCAGCGCAAGCTGACGGCCGGCGTGCCGGAACAGGCGCAGCGCTTCATTACGGTGGCCATGGATTCGGCGAACCGCGCGGCGCACCTGACGCAGCGGCTCTTGACCTTTTCGCGGCGCCAGCCGATCGACCCCAAGCCGTTCAGCGTGGAAGACACACTGCATTCCATGACGGACCTGTTCCATCGCTATACCGGCGAGCGCGTGAACCTGGTGTTTGACCTGGAGCCGGGTCTGTGGCCCGTCAACTGCGACAGGAACCAGTTCGAGAACGCGATGCTGAACCTGGTGATCAACGCCTGCGACTCGATGCCGAACGGCGGCGTGTTGACCGTCGCCGCAGCGAACACGCACCTGGACGCGGCGTCGCTGCGCCAGAACCCGGGCGTCAATCCCGGCGCCTTCGTTGAGGTCACGGTGTCGGACGTGGGCTGCGGCATGTCGCCTGATGTGCTGGCGCACGCGTTTGACCCCTTCTTCACGACCAAGCCGCTCGGCGAGGGCACGGGGCTGGGGTTGTCCATGACTTACGGCTTTGCCAAGCAGGCGGGCGGAAGCGCCGTGCTGGAAAGCGCCGAAGGCGTCGGCACGTCGGTTCGCCTGTACCTGCCGCGCCACCAGGGCGTCCCGGAGATGGCGGCAGAAGCGCCGCGGGCGACGGGCGCGCAGGCGGCGTCGGCCGGCCAGGCCTTCGTCATCGTCGTGGAGGACGATACGAATGTGCGCGAAATGGTGCGGGAGTCGCTCGTGGACATGGGCCTGCATGTGTTGACGGCCGGCGATGGCGAGGCGGGCCTGGAGCTGGTGACGTCCACGCGCAACCTCAGCCTGCTGGTGACCGACGTGGGCCTTCCCAATTTGAATGGCCGCCAGTTGGCCGATGCCGCGCGCGTCGCGCATCCCGGTCTGCGCGTCCTGCTCATGACGGGTTATGCGGAAAGCGCGGCCAGTGCAGGCGGATTCCTCGAAGACGGCATGGAACTCATCGTCAAGCCGTTCTCCCTGGATGCGCTGGGTGAGCGCGTGCAGCGGATGCTTGAGGAAAGCGCCGGGCCGCAACGGGCGCGGTAGGGGTCAAGTGTTGCAAACGCAGGTAAAAAATGCCCCGCATGGAGGACTACTCCTGGGGGAGAAGGCGGAGATGGGGTCAGGCACGGGGCTTGCGACTGGGTTGGGGCATTTCAACCAAGGAAGGAGCTACGCTATGAAATACCGTGCCATGACTTGCGCGTTTGCTTTGATCGCCGGCCTTGCAACCGCTGGCGGTGCCTATGCCCAATCCACGGGCCGCAGCTCGCCCCCGACCTCGCCGTCCACAACGCCGAACGATGGGGCTGCCGTGCCGCCCAACACCAAGGTGCCTCCGGGCCAGATTCCGCCCGCCCCGAATGCGGCGCCCAACACGGGCACCACGCCGCCGAACCTGGACAAGAGCGGGCACATGAAGTCCGGCAAGCAGCATGGGTCGGAAATGCCCAATCGCAAGCGCGAGGCCAATGACAACGTGCCGAATACCCCGGCAGGCGGCGCTGCGCCTCCTCCGGGATATCCGAACACGGGCGGCAGCAAGTAAGCAGCCCAACAAAAAGGCTTCCGCGAGGAAGCCTTTTTTTATGGGCGCACGGATGATCAGTGCTGGCGGCGCAGCTCGGCGGGCGGCACGCGCAACTGGCCGCGATACTTCGACACAGTGCGGCGCGCCAGCAGGATGCCGTTGGAGGCCAACTGCTGTGTCAACGCCACGTCGGACAGCGGCATCGCCGGGTCTTCGGCGTCCACCATTTCCTTGATGAGCGCGCGCACCGCAGCGGCGGAACACGATCCGCCCGACTCGGTGGCGAGTTCGCGCGAGAAGAAGTGGCGGAACTCAAAGACGCCGCGCGGCGTGGTCATGTACTTGCTCACGGTCGCGCGCGATACGGTCGATTCGTGCATGTTCAGGTCGTCCGCCACTTCACGCAGCATGAGCGGGCGCAGCGCGACTTCGCCATATTCGAAGAACATTTGCTGGCGCTTCACGATGGCCTCGGCCACGCGCTGGATGGTGGTGTAGCGCTGTTCGACGTTGCGCACCAGCCAGCGCGCTTCCTGCAATTCCTGCGCCATGGGGCTGCGGTCGTCCAGACGCGCGCGGCGGAACAGATCCGCGTAGGCGCTGTGCAACCGCGCGCGCGGCATGGCGCTGCGATTGGGCAGCACGCGCCAGCGCCCCTGCCACTTGTCCACGAAAACATCCGGCACCACATACACCGGCGCGTCGCCGCTGTAGCGGCCGCCGGGCTTGGGATCCAGCCGGCGGATCAGCGCGCAGGCGTCGCGCAGGGCATCGTCGGAACAACCGAGGGCGCGGCGCAGGCCGACGTAATCGTTCTTGCCCAGGCGCTCCAGATGTTCCTGGACGATCTTCAGGGCCAGCGCACGCGTGTCCTCTTCTTCATCGGGCAGCGCCGCCAGTTGCAATGTCAGGCATTCGCGCAGGTCGCGCGCGGCAATGCCGGGGGCGTCCAGCTGCTGCACCAGGCGCAGGGCCGCCATCCACTCGGATTCATCGGGGATCGGGTTGATGTCCTCATCCGCGGCGGTGCACAGGGCGTCCAGGGGCGTGCGCAGGTAGCCATCGTCGTCCAGCGCGTCGATGATGAATTCCGCCAGCAGGCGGTCGCGCGGTTGCAGGTGATAGTTGCCCAGCTCGAAGGAAAGCCGATCGCGCATCGATACGTTGGCGCAGGCCCATTGGCCCAGGTCGCTGTCGCCGCCGGACGATGTATGGGTGGGATAGTCGCCCGAATACGCGGGCGCGTCGGGCGGCGGTTCATCGCCATCCGGGCCCTCGGAAGCCGCCACGGGCTCCGGCGCGGACTGTCCCTCGGCGTCCGCTGTTTCTCCGCGGACACCGGGCGCAGCCGGGGCCGCCTCGGGCTCCGAGTCGTCCGGGTCTTCGAGAAAAGGGTTTGAGGCCAGTGCGTGTTGCACGGCCGTGGTGAACTCAAGCGCCGACATCTGAAGCAGCTTGACGGACTGTTGCAGACGCGGCGCGAGCGTCATTTGCTGGCGCAGGCGAAGTTCTTGCATGGGGTGGCCCAATCGAGTCTCCTGAAGGGGCAGCCGCCGGAA
>JAEYVD010000165.1 GCA_023432075.1 Pseudomonadota bacterium
AGCCAGGAGTCGAAGGCGTAGCCGGGCAGGCCGCTTTCGGCGACGGTGGGCAGGTCGGGGGCGAAGCGTGAGCGGGTTTTGCCGGTGTAGGCCAGGAATGTGACGCGCGGGTCGTTGCGGTAGGCGGTGACGCCGATGGTTGCGGCGGTGACGGCCTGGACGCGGCCGGCCAGCAGTTCGGTCACGGCGTCGCCCGTGGACTTCATGGGGATGTGCTGCATCTGCGCGCCGGCGGCGGTCAGGAACGAGGCCATGCCCAGGTGCGAGGCACTGCCGTTGCCTGCCGACGCGTAGTCGTAGGCGCCGGGCTTGGCCTTGACGGCCTGGATGAAGTCGGCGGTGTTCTTGGCGTTCAGCGACGCGGACGCAAGGATGATGTAGCCGGTGTTGCCGATATACGCGACGCCTGTGAAATCCTTGTCGGGGTCGTAGCTGAGGTTCTTGTACAGATAGCCGGCGATGTTGTGGCTGGCGGCGGCCAGGACCAGGGTGTTGCCATCGGGTTTGGCGCGGGCGACCTGAGCGGTCCCTACGGTGCCGCCGGCGCCGGCGCGGTTTTCAATCACGATCGAGGCGTCCAGCGCTTTGCCCAGTTCGTCGCCGATCGCGCGGGCGATGGTGTCCTGGACCGCGCCGGTGCCGTAGGGCACAACGATGCGGATGACGCGTTGGTCGGCGTGCGCGGTGGCCATGCCGATGGCGGCCAGGGCAAGGGCGAGCAGGGTGTTGCGGCGTGCAGCTTGGAATTGGAGGGGCATGAAGCGGACTCGTGGTTGGGCGCGCCGCCCGGATTGCGGCGCGGGTAGGGCGGCGTTGGACTCTAATCAATGGGCGCGTCCGCACCAACGAATTAATCGCCGCTTGTTTATTGCCTGCGGCGATAAGGCCGCCCGTCCGGCCCCCCCCGCGCGGCCGTCGGGATAGGCCCCGGCGCACGGGTCCCGGTCCCGATCGGCACGCCGCCGCCAAAGGGGACAGACCCATGGGCTTTATCATGTGCCAGTGACCAAGCCGCGACTCCGGTCGCCGGCGCTTTTTTTTGCCCTGGCATTCATGCCCTGATCGCAGAGGAGATTTATTAGTGGTTCGATCCGCAACGACAGCATCCCATTCCCTTCCGACCCGCCATCATGCCGCCGTCTCCTGGCGGCGCAGACGGGAAAGGCCATGGCTGGCGGCCTGGCTGCTGGCGGCGATGCTCAGTTGCTTGTCGTTCCTGTGGCAGGCCCCGGCGGTGGCCGCGTTCCCGCTGCTGCCGGCTGCGTCGGCGCAGGAGCCGGCCGCCACGCCTTCGGCGTTGACGCCCGCTGCGCTGGCGGACCTGCTGGACAACCCCGAAGCCCGCCAGGCCCTGATCGACCAGCTTCGGTCGCAGGCGGCCGGCGACAAAAAGGCGCCGGCCGGCAGCTCGACATCACGCGCGGCGCCCGCCACGCCAGCAGCCGCCACGGCGGGCGAGCCGAGTCTGCAAGAGCGCATGGCCGACGGTGTGCAGCGTTTCCTGACCGGCATTGCGGCCGACATGGGGCAGGGCGTCGACGACCTGCGCGCGCTGGCGTCGGGCCAGAACCTGCGCATGGACAGCGGCGCGGCGCGCAGCGCCTTGCTGCCGCTGGCGATGGCCGCCATCGCCACCATCATCGCGTTCATCCTGCTGCGCATGATCGCCATGCGCATCTACACACGGATCGACCATTGGGTTGCCGAGCAGGGTTGCGAAACCGGCACACTGCCCGCGCGCGGCAAGCCGGCGTCCATGAAGGTGCTGGCGCGCCGCGCGGGCGCGATCATCGGGGCGTTGGCGATCGACGTGGCCGTCGTGCTGCTGGCCGCCATGGCGGGCGGCGCGGCGGCGCTTTGGAGCACGCCGGGGCGCGGCACGCTGGACGGGCTGGCCTCGCTGTTCCTGCAGGCGTTCGTGGCGGTGGAGATCGTCAAGGTGCTGATCCGCACGGTGTTTGCCGTGCGGCATCCGCATCTGCGCCTGTTGCCCATGTCGGACGACTTGGCCAAGTACTGGAACGCGTGGCTCGTGCGCATTGTGGCGGCGGCCGGTTACGGCACGCTGGTGGTCGGCCCCGTGATGGCGGCTGCGCTGTCGCCCGCACTGGGGCGGCTGACGACCATGCTCATCATGCTGGCGGTGTACATCTACGCCGTGCGCGTCATCTGGCAGAACCGGCACGCCGTTCGTGAACGCCTGGACCGCCGGGCGGCCGGCGCCGCCACCTTCATGGGATCGCGCCTGCGCCTGCTGTCGCGCATCTGGCACGTGCTGGGCATCGTCTACTTCACTATCCTGCTGGTGGTCAGCCAGGTCGACCCGACGGACGCGTTGCCCTTCATGGCCCGCGCCACGGCGCAGACGCTGCTGGTCATCGGCGTGGGCAGCCTGCTGATCCTGCTGCTCAATGCCGTGCTGGCCAAGCCGATCCGGCTGTCGGACGACCTGCGCCGGCGGCTGCCGCTGCTGGAAGCGCGCGTCAACGCGTACGTGCCGGCCGCGCTGAAGGTGGTGGGCTGGATCATCCGCATCATCATCGTGCTGCTGATCCTGGACGCGTGGCGGGCCTTTGACCTGTCGCGCTGGCTGGCGTCGGACGCTGGCGCCGCCGCGATCAAGGTAGTGCTGAACATCGTCATCGTCCTCTTGATCGCGATGCTGGCGTGGACGGTGATCGCCAGCATCATCGAGCACCGCCTGAGCCAGAGCGAAGAGCGGGGCATGCCCAGCGCGCGCGAGCGCACGCTGCTGGCGCTGTTCCGCAACGCCGCGCTGATCGTCA
>JAEYVD010000312.1 GCA_023432075.1 Pseudomonadota bacterium
TGTCCCTGTCGAAGCTGCCGCGCCCCCTGGGCGTGCTGCTGTTTTCCTCCTTCCTGGCCTTTCAGGCCGGAGCCGCCAGCCTGCCGGCCGGCGTCACGGAGGCCGCCTCGATCGAAGGCATCACCGAATACCGCCTGGCCAATGGCCTGCGGGTGCTCCTGGTACCCGACGAATCCAAGCCGTCCACCACGGTCAACATGACGTACCTGGTGGGCTCGCGCAACGAAAACTACGGCCAGACCGGCATGGCGCACCTCTTGGAACACATGCTGTTCAAGGGCACGTCCACCACGCGCAATGCAATGGGCGAGTTCTCGCGCCGCGGCCTGCAGGCCAACGGGTCGACCTCCAGCGACCGCACCAACTATTTCGCCAGCTTCGCGGCCAACCCCGAGACGCTGAAGTGGTATCTCGGCTGGCAGGCCGATGCGATGGTGAATTCGCTGATCGCCAAGGAAGACCTGGACTCGGAAATGACCGTGGTCCGCAACGAAATGGAAAGCGGCGAGAACAACCCGTTCCGCATCCTGATGCAGAAGATGCAGTCGGCGGCCTACCAGTGGCACAGCTACGGCAAGAACACGATCGGCGCCCGCTCGGACGTTGAAAACGTGGACATCGCGCAACTGCGTGCCTTCTATCACGAGTACTACCAGCCCGATAACGCCGTGCTGATCGTGGCGGGCAAGTTCGACCCGCAGACGACGCTGGCGGACATCGAGGCCACGCTGGGCAAGCTGCCCAAGCCCGACCGCAAGCTGCCGCCGGAATACACGGTGGAGCCGGCGCAGGACGGCGAGCGTTCGGTGACGCTGCGCCGCGCGGGCGGCACGCCGCTGGTCGCGGCGATGTACCACATCCCCGCCGGCGCCAGCGCCGACTTCGTGCCGTTCGACCTGGCCACCACAATCCTGTCCGACACGCCGTCCGGCCGTCTGTACCATGCGCTGGTTCCGACCAAGCTGGCCTCGGGCGTGTTCGGTTTCACGATGGAAAATCTGGATCCGGGCCTGGCGATGTTCGCCGCGCAACTGACGCCGGGCAAGGACCTGGACGCGGCCATGACGGCGCTGACGGGCACGCTGGAGTCGCTCGACAAGAAGCCGTTCACGGAGCAGGAGCTGGACCGCGCGCGCAGCAAGTGGCTGACCTCGTGGGAACAGACCTACAGCGATCCGGAACAAGTGGGCGTGGCGCTGTCCGAAGCGATCGCCGCGGGCGACTGGCGCCTCTTTTTCCTGCAGCGCGACCGCGCGCGCCAGGCAACGCTGGCCGAAGTGCAGAAGGCCGCGACGACCTATCTGGTGCAGAGCAACCGCATTGAAGGCCGCTACATCCCGACCGAAAAGCCGGTGCGCGCGCCGCAGACGCAGCGCGTGGACCTCACCGCAGTGTTCAAGGATTACAAGGGGGATCCGGACTTCAAGGCCGCCTCGGCGTTCGATCCCTCGCCGGCCAACATCGACAAGCTGACCAAGCGCACGACGCTTGACCTGCCCAATGGTCCGGTGAAGCTGGCGCTGTTGCCCAAGGCCACACGCGGCAGCCGCGTGCAGGCGCAGATGCTGATCCAGTTCGGCAACGAGAAGGACCTGCTGGGCCAGCGCGTGAATTCCAGCGCGGCCGCCGACCTGCTGCTGCGCGGCACGGACAAGCTGACGCGCCAGGACATCCAGGACCGCCTGGACAAGCTGCAGGCCGAGCTGGGCTTTAGCGGCGGCGGCACGACGCTGAAGGTGGCGATGTCGACCAAGGGCGAAAACCTGCCCGAACTGACGGCGCTGGCGCTGGAAATCATCCGCAACGCAAGCTTCCCGAAGGAACAGGTCGAGGAATATCAGCGTCAGCTCGAGACGTCGATCCAGAATGCGATGACGGAGCCGTCGGCCCTGGCCGGACGCGCGCTGGCCCGCCACGACAATCCGTGGCCCGCCGATGACCTGCGTTACGTGCCGACGTTCGAAGAGTCGCTGGCAGGCGTGCGCGCCCTGAATCGCGACGCGCTGGCAAAATTCCACGCGACGTTCTACGGTGCGGGTGACATCGAGTTCTCGGCGGTGGGCGATTTCGAGCCGGAAGCGGTGGAAAAGTCGCTGCGCACGGGGCTGGCCGGCTGGAAGAAGGCGCCGGCCTATACCCGCGTTCCGAACCCGTATCGCGACGTGCCGGCCAAGCAGTTCGACATCAATACCCCGGACAAGGCCAACGCGTTCTATCTGTCGCGCATGCCGCTGAAGCTGCAGGACACGGATGCGGATTATGCGGCGCTGTATCTGGCCAACTATCTGTTCGGCGCGTCGGAAACGTCGCGGCTCTGGAACCGGGTGCGCGAGACCGAGGGCCTGTCGTACAACGTGCGCAGCTCGCTGTCGGTGTCGTCGTTCGAACCTGCCGCAAACTGGAGCATCTATGCGATCTACGCGCCGCAGAATCGCGAGCGTCTCGAGAAGGCGATCAATGAAGAACTGGCGCGTGTCCTGAAGGATGGCTTCTCGGACAAGGAAATCTCAGAGGGCATCACGGCGCTGCTGAACTACCGCAATCTGGCGCGCGCGCAGGACGACGTGTTGGCCAGCACGTGGCTGGACTACCTTGAACGCGGGCGCACGTTTGCCTGGTCGGCCGAGATGGACAAGAAGATCTCGGCCCTGACGCCGGACGCGGTAAACGCCGCGCTGCGCAAGTATGTGCGTCCGGATGGCTTCAGCACGGCGCTGGCGGGCGACTTCAAGAAACCCTGACACATCGCCCAATGGAAAGCCCCTGCTTCGGCAGGGGTTTTTTTTGCATAGTCGATCTGTTCCCCTGGAGCGGGAAGGTGGGAAACGGATTCAACCATTCCATTGATGGGGACAATCCGCCACCTTGAATCGATTACTCGGTTATTTGGAAAGATGTTTTCAAGGAATAAGGGTTTATCCCAGGTTGGATGGCGAGGACAATTCAGTTCATCGGGAACAGCAAACGAACACGACGGAGCGCCGCCGGATTCGGTCCCCATTTACGACGAATTGGAGGTCTCATCATGAAAACCCTAGCCACTACCCTTTTCCTATCCCT
>JAEYVD010000352.1 GCA_023432075.1 Pseudomonadota bacterium
AACCACGCGTGACGTGCAACAGGACAAAATTTCCCGCGCAAGACAATAGACCTTCAAACGTCACGCAAAGTTCATCTTACTGGCGAGACGCTGGGCCGGATACGTCGGAAAGATGTCAATTCGCACATTCCGTCTCAGGATATGCCGGACGGCACAGGGGCGGCGGCGAGGCGCACGAAATACTGCGAAAACATTCGCAACCATGCTGTAAGTTCGCAGCCACCTAGAGCGCGCGAAATCTGGCAGGGTGGGTAAGCCGGCAATTGCCGTAAATGTGCGAAGACCGCAAATGGCCTAACGCAAATGGATGGCGCCCGGCTCTTCCATCCGTAGCGAGAGCCTGCCCTTGTCGGTGATGACCCAGCGGCCATCTGCGCCGGCCTGAATGCAGCGCAGTGTCTCAAGCGCCTGCGCGACGTTCGCGGGCACGTCGGTCTGGACTGCGCCGGGCTCGTTGTTGTCGGCCACGACGCGTAGCCAATGTCCCAGTTCGCCCTTTTCGAAACGATGCAATGCCATGCGTGGTTCTCTCGTGAATTTGTCTACGATAGCATGGCCGTCAAGCCCGTCCGGCACGTGTCAGCCAATGGTCAGCCAAGCAGACGCGGCACCGACGACGCCAGCAACGCAACGCCCGAAACCGTCAAAAGGCCCAGTACGACGCGGCGGAACGCCACGTCGCTGATGCCGACATACACGCGCGTGCCCAAGAGTGTCGGCACCAGCATTGCCGGCACGATCAGCGCAAAGAGGGGCAGCATGTCGCGTGTGACCACGCCGGTCAGCACATAGCTGGCCATCGTCACCATCAGCATCGACAAGTTGAAGTTCTGGATCACCGCGCGCTGCACGTCGCGGTCAAAGCCGCGCAAGGTGCACCACAACGTCGGAATCACCCCGGTGAACCCGCCCAGCCCGCCCATGACGCCGCCAATCGCGCCCGCGACGCCGTCGGCAACCTTGCCGCCTACCGTGATGCGTGGGATGCGTGCGGCAAACAGCATGATCGGGCACCAGATCGCCAGCAGCCCGCCGATGAACGCCTTGAACACCAGCGGATCCAGATGCGGCAGCACTTTCACGCCCAAGGGAATACCCAGCAATCCGCCGACGATGAACGGCAGCAGATGCGCGGCGGCAAAGCCCCGCCTCACGGTGAAGGCCGCCAGCAACTGTCCGGTCAATGCGCCAAACACCGCCATCGCCGCGGCCAGCCGCGGGTCCACGGTCCAGGCCCAGAACGACATCGCCACCATGCCGAAACCAAAGCCCGACAAACCTTGCACGAAGCCCGCGGCCATGGCGCCCACCACGACCACTACGTATAACGAGTCCATATCCGCTGCGCGTTCCGCATGACGTGCCGGCACCATTTCCGGCGCACGCCATTCTAGAGCCTTCTATGAAGGTCGCAGCGCCAGCGGTCGCAGGCGCGCGGCCAGCGCCGAGGCCGCCACGCTGGCCGCGATCAGCGCAAGGCCAAGCGCCAGGTCCGCCGAGATGTGTTCGTGGAACACGAAGGACGACACGATCAGCCCGATCACCGGCACGCACAGCATTGCAATGGACGTCGCGGCCGGCGGCAGCTTCTGCGTCATGCTCAGCACGACAATGAACGTCAGCGCCGTGGCAAGCGGTCCGGTGTAGAGGATCAGCGGCCAGGCCTGCGCATCGGCCAGAAAGGTCGGCGCGCCGTCACGCAACCAGGCCAGCGCGGCCAGCGGTATCGTGGCCAATGCGGTCTGCCACGGAATCATGTCGGCGCCCAGCCGCACGTGGCGATTGGCGCGCAGCTGGATGATGTTGCAGGCCCATGCGAACGATGCGCCAAGCAGCATCACCAGACCGATGACAGTGTGCGCCTGCCACGGGCTGAACGCGGGCGCCACGATGACGCCGATGCCCGCGTAGCTCAGCGCCGTCGCCAGCCATTGGCCCATCGAGAGGCGTTCTTTCAGGATGAGCGACGACAGCGGTATTACCCAGATGGAGGTCGCGTAGGCGATGACCGATGCGCGTCCCGGCGCCACATACTGCAACGCCCACAGCGCGAGGGCGGTGAAGGCGCCCATCTGCAGCAAAGCCACCCCCGCGACCAACGGCCATTCCTGGCGCGTCGGCAAGCGCAGGCGCCCCAGCAGGGCCAGCACCAGCACGCTGATGAGCGCGGCGGATCCGAAGCGGCTGGCGGCCAGCCACAACGGGCTCATGTGCGCCAGGCCCAGCTTCATCACGGGCCAATTTCCTCCCCAGATGGCGACCGCACCCGCAAGCGGGAGAAACCTGCGAAGACTGCCTTGCTGACTCATCACTACCCTGCTCTGCCGCTGAATATTCTGCATTCCGGCCGCATGGCCGAAGAATGGAACAGTCTATAGGGTAAACCCCAGCATTTTTGACCGCTTTCTACGGTTATTACCGGCATACTCGGCACACATGCACCGTAAAACCGCCGTCTTGAGGTGACTTATGCCGGAAATCAACCTGGATGCCACCGACATCCGCATCCTGAACGAACTTCAACGCGACGCCAGGCTCACCAATGTGGAGCTGGCCGCCCGCGTGAATTTGTCCGCTTCGCCGTGCCTGGCCAGGGTGCGGCGTCTGGAAACCGAAGGACTCATCGACCGGCGCGTCACGCTGCTGAATGCGCGCAAACTGGGGCTGAAGGTAAACGTCTTCATCCAGATCTCGCTCGACAAGCAACGCAAGGCCGCGCTGGATGTGTTTGAACGCGAGATCGCCGTACTGCCCGAAATCATGGAGTGCTACCTGATGTCGGGCGATGCGGATTACCTGATCCGCGCCCTCGTGCCGGACGTCGATGCGCTGGAACGTCTGATCGTCGAACACATCACGCGCATTCCAGGGGTAGCCAGCATCCGTTCCAGCTTTGCGTTGAAGCAGGTGCTCTACACCACCGCCGTGCCGCTGGCCTGACGCCGCATCTGGTATCCATCGAGCGCTTGCGGGATTGCGGCGGCAAGCCCACAATGAAATCGCCTGGCGCCGTTTCATTCAAACCGGCGCCAGCATCCCTCCCATCGCTTAGCAAGGAGCACACCATGCCCGAAACCGAATGGTTCCCCGGCAACACGCTACCCGATCGTCAGGGTTACTTCGAAGTGGAGTTCGCCTCTGGCGAAACTGAAATCACGCGCTACGGCATGCTGGGCTGGGAGCCCGAAGAAGAGCGCGGCCACATCCTTCGCTGGCGCGGTCTTGACCCCGCCATCGAGCAAGCCGAAATCGATCGCGAAACCGCCGTCCTCAAAAACAGCGATGACGTGATCGGCTGACCAGCCGGCAAACGTTGCGGCGCAGCGCTACCTTGCTCCGCAGCAAAACAAAACGCCGCGGCAATCAAGCCGCGGCGTTTTGACTGGGCGCTTGCGCGATCAGCGATCCAGCTTCGAGATCTTGGTGCCCGCGAGCGACACGCCAGCCATCAGGCCGCCATTGTTCATGACGAACCCCACGACCGGCTGCTGGGCCGTGTTGGTGTCGATGCGGCCGTTGGCGCCGATGTTGACCACCGCCACCGTGGCATCCGCGCCGACGGTCCAGCCGCTGCTGTTGCGGAACTTGTTCAAGGCGTCATCCGTCATGAAGAGCAGGATCATCGCCTTGGATTGCGCGCCGGCCTGGAAGCCGATCGAGCCCGCCGTCGTGCTGTAGTAGCCGGCATTCGCGCCATTCACGCGAAGCACGCCCTTGCCATGCTCGGCGCCGACGATGAAGCTGCCGCTCAACACGTCGGGAAACACCAGCACGCCCTTGGCGCGCGCAACCAGGTCCTTGGACTGGGGAGCGGCTTCATAAAGCTTGGCGAGCGTGGCATTGGCCGCGCTGTTCATCGATTGCCGCTGCTCTGCCGTCGAAGCGGCCGGAGACTTGGAAGGCGTGGTCGTGGTGCAGCCTGCAAACAGAACGCCGGCGGCGCCAATTGCGATCGCCATGCCGGTGCGGCGCAGAACAGGATAAGCGTCAAACATGGAACTCTCCTTTTGTTGTCATGCATGGACAACTGTACCGGGCATTCCACATCCAACAAGACACACGAATGTGATAAACGAAACAAAACACTAGCAAGCGCTAGAGAATGCCGTATCGGGGCTCGCCGGTGAACTCGTCCACGGTCTGGATGCCGGAGAGCACCAGCTCGGCATGACGCCGCGCGGCGGCCGGATCATGGAAGGTGACGAAGCGGGGCAATGACCACCGCTGCGCGGCGGCCTCATTGCCCGGACGGCGGACCATGATTTCGATGGCCAGCACCCCGGTTTCCAAGTCCACCACTTCACACTGCACTTGAAAACCGTTGATATGACGCTCCGGCCACCCGCTCATGCTGCACCCGCCTATGAATTCCGACTAACGGGCCGCAATATGCACCAAACAAAAGGGCTTGGAAAGCAATGTTTTTAAGGGGTAAAACAGTACTAATTCGCCTAGTGCGAAGGCATCTTGAAGTTCACGAAATCAGCGCTGGAAAACCGCATTTTTGACCCTGATCGCCAAATCGCCGGACCGGCGCATAATGTCAGGCGCTGGCGCTGCGCCTAATTGATTGCCCCCACCGGCTCACATTCAAACCTGCCACCAACTCCATGAACAAACCCGTCTTCGAACCTGATACCGCCCCGCTGGAAGTGTTGCCGCGAGACCTGTCCGCCTATCGCGAGGGCAACACCGGCATCCCCTACGTCCACCGCTTCGAATCCGGCAAGCCCGGCCCGCACGTGCTCATCAACGCCATCACGCACGGCAACGAGATCTGTGGCATGGTGGCTGCCACGCATCTGCTGGACACCGGCGTGCGCCCCAAGATCGGTACATTGACGGTCAGCTTTGCGCACGTCGAGGCCTACGAGGCCTTCGACATCGACAAACCTTACGACAACCGCCAGCTCGTTCACAACCTGAACCGCATCTGGTCCGCCGCCATGCTCGACGGCGCGGAAGACAGTCCGGAACTGCGCCGCGCCCGCGAAATGCGCCCCGTCCTTGACGCCGCCGACTTCGTGCTGGACATCCATTCCACGCGCGCGCCCGTGCAACCCTTCTGGGTCTACAACGAGATGGACCGCAACACGGCGCTGGCCGCTGCGGTCGGCTCGCCGCAGGTGCACCTGGTCATGCCGCAAGACAAGTTCCCGGGCACAGGGGTCATGGGCTACGGCCATCATGGCGATCCGCTGTCAGACAGCGGCGGCGCGCTCGTGGTCGAATGCGGCCAGCATTTTTCGCGGTCCGCCGCCGAACTCGCCACCGATGTGACCCTGCGCTTTCTCGCGCATCTGGGCCTCATCGACACCCCGGCCGGCACCCCGCCCCCGCCCACGCCGCAGCGCTACCGCCTGCTCGAGGTCCACATGGTGAAGTCCGAAGACTTCACCTTCACGCGTCCCGTCATTGGCTTTGAGACCTTCGACAAGGGCGAACTGATCGCCATGAACGGCACGGAAGAAATCCGCTCCCCGTGCGATGCGTGCACGATCTTCATGCCCACGCGCATGCCTATCGTCGGCCGCGAAGCGGTGTACCTCACGCAGGCGATCTGACGGCGGGCACCGCGTGCCCCCCGCGGCGGGGGGGGGGGGGGGCGCCCCCCC
>JAEYVD010000417.1 GCA_023432075.1 Pseudomonadota bacterium
CTCATCGGCCGACCCTGCATACCGCAGTCAGCCGCCAGCCTCGAACTCCCCGCACCAATTCATGCGTAGGCGCAATCCCCCGCAAAAACGCCTCATCATGCGCCACCACCACCATCGCCCCGGGATACGTTCGCAGCGCCTTCTCCAATGCCTCCGCCGACGCAATGTCCAGATGATTCGTCGGCTCATCAAGCAGTAGCAACTGCGCAGGCGCTTTCCGCCACAATGCACATGCCAGCGCCGCCTTGAGGCGCTCCCCGCCGCTCAAGGTCCCGGCGGGCGCATTGACCTGCTCAGATCCCAGGCCCAGCAACGCCAACCGACTGCGAAGTTCACCTTCCGATAACGGGGCGTCCAGCGCATGCAGCGTCTCCAGCAGGGACTTATCTTCCCCAATGACGGACGCCCGCTGGTCCAGCATGGCGGTCGGCACGCGGACGTCGCAGAGGCCTTCGTGCGGAATCAACTCCCCCGCCAACATCGATAGCAACGCGCTCTTGCCGCAGCCATTCGGCCCGCGAATTGCCAATCGGAAAGGGCCTGACAGTGTCATCGTCAGCGCGCAAGCGTCCGCTGGATAGGGTGGTCTCGCATGCTCCAGATGCAGTACGCGGCGGCCCTGCGGCACCGCTGTTTCGGGCAAAGCCAGTGCGACGTTGGCCGATTGATCAATCTGTGCGGCTGCCTGCCTTACCGCGTCATCCAGCGCGGCAATCGCATCCTGCCGCCGCACGTTCTCTCTGCCCGCATGAGCTTGGGCATTCGCCTTCTTCATCCCCAGCAGGATCGGCGCCTGGTTCGCATCCCGGGCCTTGCGGGCGTCGCGGGCGGTGCGTTGTTGTTGGGCGTCGTGTTGCTGGCGCAGCGCGCGCAGGGTGGCGGCCCGTTCGCTGCGGGCGTGTGCTAGGGACGCTTCGTTCGCGGCGGTCAAGCGGTCGCGGTGGTCGCGGTAGGCGGAATAGTTGCCGGAATGGGCGTTGAGGTTGCCGCGATCCAATTCGACGATGGAGGACATGGCATCGAGCAGCGTCCTGTCATGGCTGACGACAATCAAGCCGCCGCGCCAGGTGGCGATCTGATCCATGAGCCAGCGGCGGGCGCCTGCGTCCAGGTGGTTGCTGGGTTCGTCCAGCAGTAAGGCGTCGGGGGTTTGCATCAGGGCGCCGGCGAGCGCGACGCGGGTCAGTTCGCCTCCACTGGCGGCCGATGCGGGATGTTCGGGCTGCCACGAAGGCAAGCCCGCGTCGGCAAGCATGCGGGTCCATTCATCTCGAATGTGCCAGTGGCCCTCGGCAAGGTCGTAATCCGCTTGGCGGGTGCTGCCGGATTCGATGCTGGACAGGGCGTCAAGAATCGGCGCGATGCCGGCGACGTGGGCCAAGGTAGTTTGGGCGGATCGTGGTTGTTCCTGCGGGACGTAGGCGATTCGGCCGTGGCGAACGATGCGGCCGCTTTGTGTGCCGATGACGCCGTGCGCCAATTGCAGCAGCACGGACTTGCCCGCGCCGTTGCGGCCGATGAGGCCGTGGCGCATGGGGGCGAAGTCGTGGCTGACGTCGCGGAGCAGGACGCGGCCATCTGGCAGCGCATGGCTGACGTGACGCAGGCTGAGGAAGGGCGCCGCTGCGGGCGGCCGAGGATGCGCCGGTGCGGGCGCGTGGGAAGACTGGGCCATGGAAAGCTCTCCGGAATCGACAAGGCGCGTTGCGCGCAGCGCAAGCGGTGATCTGGGGGAGGGCTTAGAGGGTCATGGCCGGACGAGTCTCCGCGATGAGGGAATAAGGGAGGTTCGAGTGAAACGCTGCGCCGTTTTGAAAGGGCGGCTGGCATTCAAACCTGTGCACGGTTGAGCCTATGCAGCCGGTATTGAAACACAACCGTTAAGGCTCAGGCAGCCAGCAGAAGAACCTTGCGGCCCTCAGTGATGCCGCCCGATCCTCCTCAATCCTCCAGCAGCCGCAAATCCGGCGGCCGGTTTTCGATAATGGCTTCCATGCTGAAGAATCCCGTCACCGTGGACAGCTCAAAGTCCGTGATCAGCTTTTGGTAGAACCGGTCGTATCCTGCCATGCCGCGGCAGACGACTTTTATCAGGTAGTCCCAATCGCCGCCGATGCGATAGAACTCGGTGACTTCGGGCAGCCGTTCGACGTGGTGGCGGAATCCGTCGGCCCATGCCTTGGCATGGTGGCTGGTGCGGATCATGACGAAGACGGTGAGGTCCAGGCCCAGTGCGACGAGGCTGACCTCTGCGCGCGTGCCGCGGATGATGCCGCAAGCGTTCAGGCGTTGAAGCCTGCGCCAGCACGCGTTCTGGGACAGGCCGACCCGGTCGGCTAGCTCGCGCTGCGACAAGGAACCGTCTTTTTGCAGGCAGTTGATAATGCTTAGATCAAGCTTGTCTATTTTTTCCATGGATTCGATCAAATGACCCGTTTATGCGATATATAAGCAAAAAAACGGTGATGTTTCATCTGGGCATCCATCGTATGATATTTCCGAACTTTTCGGATCTATCGCCTCATGAATACGACCCTCGCCGGTGCGCCCGCAGGCGCCCCGGCTTCGCCTTTGCAGCAGTTCCAAGACAGCTTGAAGACTTCCGATATTGCGGCCGCGCTTGCCGACGGGCTTATCGGAAAAGACGCCTGCATTGATGGACCGTTTGGCTCCAAGCCGCTCGTCTACGCCGATTACGTGGCGTCGGGCCGTGCGCTGATGCAGGTCGAGCGCTTTGTGCTGGAACAGGTGCTTCCGTATTACGCCAATTCGCACACAGAAGCCTCGTTCTGCGGCGGCTTCATTACGCGGCTGCGGCGCGAGGCGCGTGCGGCTATTGGGCGCGGTTGCGGGGCGGGCGACGAACACGCGGTGATTTTCTCGGGCTCGGGCGCAACGGCGGGCATCAACCGGCTGGTGAATCTGTTTGGCGTGAAGGCGGCGGTGGCGGCTGGCCGGAAGGCCCGGGTCATTATCGGACCCTACGAGCAT
>JAEYVD010000434.1 GCA_023432075.1 Pseudomonadota bacterium
CGGCGTCTGACGAGGATGCCTGCGCGGCACTTGCGGGCAGGCAGAGGCAGAGGGTCAAAGCGGCAAGCAAACTGCAGCGCGTGGTCTGCAAGCGGGAAATCCAGGTCTTCAGAGGCATAGGGGCTTACGTATTCAAATGCGGGTGTATCCCATGCGCGATGGTCACGAGCAGGGATTCGACGGACATGATCATTGTTTCGACACCGGTCTACCGTCGCGTCGTTTCGCGCTTCTGACGGATCTGACGGTCGAGGGCTCGTGGATTATCCCAGACGAAGAAAAACCCGCAGCGCGTTAGCGGGTGCGGGTTTAAGTACCACCTGATATCAAGCCAGACGGGTAGGCGCTTTCCGCGGTGCTCAAATTGAAATGAGAGCAACCGACGTTGAAAACCAACGCGCTCATGCAGTCATGCACTCACGCGCCGCGGCAAGGATCGACCGCGGCGCGTGCACCGATCAACGCCGACGCGCGGTCAGCCAGTCGATCGGCTGCAGCGCCCGATCGACAATACGCACCTCACCCACGCTGCCAAAGAAGCCATCGGCCCGCGCGCCATCCCACGAACCCGCGCCGATCACCCAAGGCATATTGGCAGCCAGCGTCGCCAGGCCCGGCGCGTCCGACGTATTGCGCAGCACCGGCGCGCCTTCCACGTACAGAATGGTTTCGTGCGTGGTGTCATCGTTCACCACTGCCACGTGCATCCACTTGTCGGGAATGATCTCGCCAGACCAGTTGGCCTTGGCGCCGCGCGTGCCCGAAATATCGGGCACGACTTCCCACTGGATTTCGCGCAGGCTCGACACGGCGAAGAGCAACGGCGGCGACTCCGGGTCTCCCCCGGTAAAACCTGGTAGATCACCGCGCTTGCCGTCGCGGGTCATGATGTTCATCCATGCATGCTTGGACGCCACCCAATCGCGGTCGATCTTGATGAAGGCTTCCACCGTGTAACCATTGGGCGCGGTTTGACCGTTGATGATGGCCGCGGCGTCCGTCGTGAAGTAGCTCATGCGGGCCGTGTTCTTGTCGGTGTTCAGGAACCGCACCGAGCCCGGCGCCGCCGACAGGTAATGGTGGTCATCGGACCAGACCACGTCGCCCACCTGCGCACCGGTCACGCCGTCGACGTTCAGGGGCGCGCGGCGCATCGGGTTCAGCCCCGTGCGGTCCGCAACCACCTCGCCCACCGGCACCGGCTGGCCATTGGCGCCGCCAAAGAAGCGCCAGTGCGCCAGTGTGCCCGTCACCTGCGGATAGTCGTCCGGATCGGCCGCAGGCTTTTGCTCGGCTGCGACGGGGTCCGTGTAGTTGGCCAGGATCAACGCGCGGGCCTGGTCGATCAGCGCGGTGTGGCTGGGCGTAGCGGCCTTGAATTCCTTGTTGAACCCGCCGAACCGCTTGGCGAAATCCATCTTGATGGTGAACTGCTCGTTCGCGCCGGTCAGGATGGCCTGGTCGAACGTATTGAGTGTGTTCTTGGGCTTCTGCGGCACCCACGGCGAGAACGACAGCACCCGAATCTCGTTGTTGCTGAGATCGAACTCATACAGGCGCATCAGGCCGTTGCCGCCCTGATAGGCCATCTGGTAGTCCACCACCATTTCTTCAACCGCATTGCCAAAAGCATTGGTCTTGGTCAGATGCGCCGCACCGTGATAGTGACCATTGAGCGTCATGAAGATCTGATCGTTGTCGCGGATCAGCTTGTCCCACAGCATCAGCCCGTAGGGCACTTCCAGCGGCGTGACGCCGTCCTTGTCGATGTTCAGCAACTGGTGGTTCACCAGGATTACCGGCAGCGTCGGATTCGCGCCAATGACCTGGTTGGCCCACGCCAGCGCCGCGTCGGAAGTGCGCCACGACAGCGACAGCACCATGAACTTCTGGCCTTCGGCCTCGAACACGTGGTACTCGTGAAACCCGCTCGGATCACGCCCGCCAAACGTCGCCTGCTTCGAGGCGCGATCGGCGCTGAAGGTCTGCAGATAAGGCTCATTGGCCAGATTGCGCTGCGCGTCCGTGGCGCTGGCCTGGCTGCTGGCATCGACGTAATCGCGGTCCAGGATCACGTCGTGATTGCCGGCCAGAATCGAATACGGCACCTTGGCGTCTTCCAGGATCTCCATGGCCGCACCGGCCACCTTCCATTGATCTGGCTTGCTCTGCTGATCGACCACGTCGCCCAAATGGATCAGGAACGGGATGCCCAACGATTTGGAATGATCGGCCACCCACTGCGTCTGCGCCTTGAACGGCTCGCTGCCGTACTTGCGCATGAACTGCTGGTTCTCCGCGTCGGTGGCGTAGCGCGAGTAGAACTGGGTGTCCGGAAGCACCGCCACCGCGAAGCTGGAGATGTTGACGGGTTGAGGTTGCGGTTCGGGTTGGGGCTGCGGTTGCGGTTGCGTGCCGGGCGTTCCGGGAGCGGCAGGGTCATCGTCGTCGCTGGAGCAGGCCGACAGCAGAAGCGAACCGCCCACCGGCAGAAGCGTCGCGCCGAAACCTGCCTTGAGCAGACTGCGACGGCGCGGATCCGCGGCAATCGGTAATGCGGGAAGATTGTTGGCAATCTGAGGTTTGCCGTCTTGCTTGTCGTGCGCCATCTTTGCTGCCCTTGAGGAAAAGCGGGAAGCTTAGGGAGGGCGAGTGACGGAATGATGAATGTTTTGGGGCGTTTTCTTGACGGGTAAGCACGACCTGCGTCACCAATGTCCATGCCGCGCTCTGCAAGGATGCTTATGAGTTCGACGGGTGTCTTGTGCGGGTTTGGCGGTAAACGCGCATCGCAACTCATCCAGTCAGACCATGTCATCCACCAAACGCCCCGTCGCGAAAATCTTGGACGTTCCCTGATGCAGAGCGTCTGAATCGAGCCGCCTGCGCCGCACAAGCTCGGGACTACACCGTATCTGATCCGGGAGACGATCATGTCTTGGATCGACGCCAAGTGCCCCGCTATGACCTTTACCGCCGAGTAACGGCTGCATTGAAGCGAAAGGCCCGCTTTGGCAGGCGTGGGCCATTTTTTGGCATGGCGGTTTTGCCATGCCAGATGTTCAGTCGGCTGGCCTTTCAGACGTTCAGGCGCAAGCCCTGCTTTGCAAAAATTGAGATCTACCAGCCCAACTGGGGCGTTGGGAAGCCTTGACGCATCCAATGGCTCGGTGCCAGCCGGGAGTAGTCCGCCCAAGACGCCAAGAGGGGCTCTCGAAAAAATTGTCGAAGAGCTGCACTTAGGGGGACAATTGCGTCCCCTTAATTGTTTTATCCACGCGCTTCCATCACATGACTAAAGAAAGAAGTCCATCGTCCAGGACGGCCAACATTGGCGGCATACAGTCGAGGCTGCCTTCGCCCACAGGCGATCAGGGGATCCTGGTAACGGTGGCCTGGAAACGATCGGTTGAGCGCATAGCGCTGAATTTGTCCGCGTTTCAGGCTGGGGATAAGCTGGAAACGGTTGAAAGCTGGAAAAACGGGACCGGCGAACTCACGTATGAGGTGACGTGCGAGAAACTGCACGTAGCCCAAAACGGAGACTGGGTGATTACCTTGAGGTACGACAGGGAGCTTGGCAACAACGCACTCTTGGCGGATGAGGATCCATCTTTGCAGTGGGGCAACACAACCTTAACCATTGGCGCCGATCAAACATGGGCAGAGGCGGAGTTCGTCACAGATGAGCCCGAGGCCTCCGTGATCACAGGCACGTGCAAAGTACAGAGCACCTCGCTATTCCAGGGGCTGAGCATGGGTGTCGCAAGTGTTCTTCTGCGACCCGGCCAGGCGACACTCCGTAAGCACCTGCTTTCGACGCACGGACAATGCGTGATTTCAAACGAATGCACCGATGTCGTCCTTGAAGTCGCACACATCATCCGCCACGCCGATGCCGGCGCTGCTAAGGCGACCAATGCGATTCTTCTTCGCGCCGACTTGCACAAACTGTACGACGCGGGCGTGATCGTAATTGCCGCGGATGGGGCCATTGACGTGAGCAAGATTCCAAACGATTCCAAGTACCGCAAAGAGATCCCATCCTGGAACGCGAGGCTTTGCGAGAATGTCTTAAGGGACGTTCAAGAAGCACTTCGCATCCGTGAAGGCACTCCTGCTTGAACTTCATGAACTAGTGCTTTGGGTGGAATATTCTTGGTCTTAGGCTTGTTTATCGCCTGGGTGGCGTATGGAGTGCGCAAGGAACGGGCGCGACAGGGGGGAGAGGCGGGGCGTTATGACGCGCTCTGAGTGTTTTTAGCGGTGGTCGTCTCGACGCAACACCGCGCCAGCCGCTTGCCCAAAAAGTATGTCGAAGCAGTTACTGGACGTCTTCGAATAGCGCCAGAATTTCCCGATGGACCGGGGCTGTGGCGGGGAGGCCGGTGGCGTTGACGCGGCTCTTATGCTTTGTTAAATTTCTGCAATCTGCGGAGCAATTCGTGGTGGGTCCGCTGAACCCGGGCAATGGGCGCCGTGATCAGTATGCATACCGCCGTGTAGCATCGTAGTACCCAATCAATAAATCAACCCGTCGGGGCAACCCGCGCCAAATAGCTGGCAAGCGCAGCGTAATCGCCCATCTCTGTCCGAAATGTTGGACGGCGTTCGTCAGTGCATTTGGAGCGCATATGCCTGTTCATAACGATGTGGTTCATCAAGCCGCCACACATCTCCGCGGTCTCTTCTCGAAGCTCGAGAAGAGTGTCTCCGTTTCCCATAGTCACGAGCTCACGGCGGCTTACATGGGGTTCAACTCCAAGAAAGCCCTACTTGATAGCGACGAGTACGACCTGACCGATCCAGATTTGGTCTTGCGCCTAAATCCGGACATCAACAAATTGGGCGAGAAGGTGGAGAAGCTGCGACCGGATCTTCTCCAGAAGCTCCCTCTTACGCAAATTGCGGCGGTCATTAAGGCGGGGTTGACTCCACCTTGCGAGTGTTGTCATCTTCATTTGACTGCTCTTGTGCCTATCACCAGTCCGACCCATCAAGGGGTTGACGGATGGGTGTGCTGGCACTGCGTCGATCGGGACCGGAGCGAAGAAATGTACGCCACTTGCCGCTATTGCGGCGATGAGACCGTCTATCGCGCTCGTCACATCAACCGCGCTGGGGAGTGCCCGGAGCACGCCGGTGAGTCAGCAATGGATCCCGAAGAGGAGGCTGATTTCAACGATTGGGCAGAGTGGTGGTCGAACCGTTAGTCTTATCGAATAAGGGCCATCTCGCGGTGGCCTTTTTTCTCAGCTGCTGTGCCGCTAGCGTTTCCCAAAGTGAACTGAACGTGGGCGCGGTCGCATTATTTGCCCGCATTCTTTCGTAGCAACGCTATTTTGTGTTCCAACTCGTCGATAGGCTGCCGGAGCGACTGCGCGTTTTCTTGATAGCTGCCCACCAAATCTGCCGCTTGTTCGAGCTGCTTTGCCTATTGGCCCACCTTCGTTTGCAACCGCTGCTTATCCGCGACGTGCTCTCTCATATACGCTAATTGCAGCTGCATGTTTGCGATGGCCTTTCGAATGGCCTTGGCCCAGTCAGGGAACCCAGAATCCCCACCTTCGGTATACCCCATCGGGAATCTATAGGACTTGCTGGGAATTTTGTCTAGCGCTAACTCGCTGATGTAAAAGCGAATTTTTTGGCTATGGGCCTCAATGGGAAGGCCTGATGGTGCCCGGGGCCGGAATCGAACCGGCACGCCTTGCGGCGGGGGATTTTGAGTCCCCTGCGTCTACCAATTTCACCACCCGGGCTAGGGGGTCGCGAGCGCGTCCAGGTGACGGCTGCGGGAGATGCGAAGACCGCGATTATATGCGGTCTTTGGGATCTTGTCAGGCGAGGGCCGGGCGGCCCTGCCGTTCAGGGGCTGGCCGGGGGCAGCATACCCCCGAAACGCACCCCATCGATCCTTACTTCTTCTCAGGCAGGAACCAGTTCATCACCAGCGCGCAAATCCCGCCGGTGGCGACGCCCGATTCCAGCACGCTCTTCACCGAGTGCGGCAGGTGCGACAGGATTTCCGGCACTTGCGACACCCCCAATCCCAGCGCCAAAGACACGGCGATGATGAGCAGCGCGCGGCGATCCAGCTGGATGCCCGCCAGGATGTTGATCCCGGACGCGGCCACGGCACCGAACATCACCATGGCTGCGCCGCCCAGGACGGGTTCGGGCACGGCTTGCAGGACACCGGCCACGACCGGGAACAGGCCCAGCAGGATCAGCATGCCAGCAATCCACACGCCGACGTGGCGGCTGGCAATGCCGGTCAGTTGGATGACGCCGTTGTTTTGCGCGAATACCGAGCTGGGGAACGTGTTGAACACGCCGGCCAGCAGCGAGTTCGCGCCGTTGACCAGGACGCCGCCCTTGATGCGCTGCATCCAGAGCGGACCTTCAACCGGCTGCTTCGATACCTTGCTGGTGGCGGTGACGTCGCCGATGGCTTCCAGGGACGTGACCAGGTAGATGATCAGCATCGGCACGAACAAGGCCCACGAGAAGCCCAGGCCGAAGTGCAGCGGAACCGGGACCTGGAAGACGGCGGCTTCGCGGGCGCCGGTGAAGTCCAGGCGGCCCATGTAGGCGGCGGCGATGTAGCCGACTGCCAGCGCCAGCACCAGGGCGGTGCTGCGGATCCAGACGACCGGGACGCGGTTGAGCAGGATGATGGTGCCCAGGACGAGGCCGGACAGGGTCAGGTTCTCGGCGCTGGCGAAGGTGCCGTTGGCCATGGCGCCGAAGCCGCCGCCCATGCTGATGAGGCCGACCTTGATGAGGGTCAGGCCGATCAGCAGCACGACGATGCCGGTGACGAGCGGGGTGATGAGGCGTTTGACGAAGGGCAGGATGCGGCTGATGCCCATTTCGACGAAGGAGCCGGCGATGACGACGCCGAAGATGGC
>JAEYVD010000053.1 GCA_023432075.1 Pseudomonadota bacterium
TCGCATCCGCTGCGCCATCTCCATCGCCTGCTGCGCGCTGCGCGTGCGGCAGAGCACCGCGAATTCCTCCCCGCCCACCCGCGCAACGACATCCGACTGACGCCACGTCGCGTGGCACAGCTGCGCCACGGCCTTGAGCGCCAGGTCGCCGCTGGCGTGCCCGTGCGTGTCGTTGATGGTCTTGAAGTGGTCGATATCGAACAGGATGAACGCCAGCATCGGCTGGCTCTCGTCCCAATGCGCGCGCGCCGCCTCAAAGCGCTTCTCAAAGGCTCGCCGATTCAGCAGCCCGGTCAGATAGTCCGTCTCGGCGGAGTGCGCCAGATCCGCAATCAACCGGTCGCGCTCGGCTTCAAGCTGCTTCTGCGCGGCGGACTTCTCCTTGAGCACGCGCAGCGCAATGAACATGTCCTGCACTTCGCCATGATGATTGCCGTGCGCAATGTTGGCTGGCGCCGAGCCGCTGGCAATGGATCCGATGATGCGCGTGGCCTGCGCAAAAGGCTGGATCACGCGCTTGCGAAATTGCACCAGCGCCACGGCAAGGGCGGCCACCAGCAGCGCGGTGGCCGCCAGGGTCACGGCAAGCAGCCGCGCAGCGGCCATGCGATGCGCCTCGATATGCCGTCCCATCTCGTCCAGCAGCACGTCGCGAAATTCCGTGATGGCGCCCATCAGCGGCACATAGGCCGCTGCCAGCGCGGCGGTCGACACGGCGGGCTCGTCGGACTGCCGCGATGCCTGCCCGCGCACGCGCGCCAGATAGGCCAGACCGTCGCCGAAGTAGCGCTGCTGCATGCGGGCATAGACCTCGGAGGCGCGCACATCGGGCTGCGTCGCCATGCGGGCTTCAATGAGCGCGCGCAACTCGTCGATCCGGCCCAGGACGCGTTCAATGCGGAACTGTTCCTCGGCCGTCAGCTTCCGGTGGCGGCTCAGCGCGGGCGTATAGGTGGATCCCAGCAGTCCTGCCTGTTCGCGCAGCTCGCTGGCCAGCAGTGCCAGCGTCAGCAAACTGGGCGCATTGGCTTCACTGCGCATGACGCATCCCGCGTTGGCGGCCAGGCTGGCCTGCCACTGCGGAATGATGCGAACCATGCCGCTGACCGCGTC
The DNA here is from genome assembly GCA_023432075.1 of Pseudomonadota bacterium. GTDB lineage: Bacteria > Pseudomonadota > Gammaproteobacteria > Burkholderiales > Burkholderiaceae_B > Achromobacter. The sequence goes on from JAEYVD010000053.1 coordinate 1,114, forward strand.
CCACAACATTTGTCCCGACAACTGATCGCGCGGCGTGGCGATGAGCTGGTCGATGTCCAGCCGCGCGCTGGCCAGCGCCTGACGAATCTCGTGAATCTCGCCGCGCTTTGCGGCGCCGTCGGCGCCGGCATGCAGCGCCAGCAGCGCGTCAATCAGGGCGTCCGTGCGCGCGCGGGCCGCTGACAGGGAATTCATGACGTGCTGCGGCACGGGCAGGGCGGATCCCAGCGCTGCGTTCATGGGGCCGCGCTCCGCCGAGGCATGCTCCATGACGCGGATCGTCGCGCGCACCGACGAGAATGCCTGCCGCGCGTCCGCAGCCGCCCCATACGATCGCCAATTCTGATAGAGCAGGATGCCGGCAAGCACCGACACCAGCAACAGCACGCCGACGGCCAGCGCGATGAAATGACATTCCAGGGATTTTGGCGCGACGGCAGGGCGCAACATCTCGGCGTGCAGGTCCAGGCAAAGTGGAAGCTGCGCAGGATACTGTAATTGCCCCTTTGAAGACCTGGCTTTTGGCAGAAGATGGCTTATTTCAGTTTATGGCGGCAAGATTATTTCTTTCCAACGCAGTTAATTGCGTTTATCTGCGAAAACTTGCGCCATCGACTTTCGACGCGCCGTGCTGCGAGCAGACAGGGCACGCGTGCCAGCGACCTGCCGCCTCGCATTCCTGGGCATCAAGCCTCGTGCATCACCACCCGGTTGCGGCCCTGCTGTTTGGCTACATACAGCGCGGCATCGGCGGCACGGAACGCTTCGTCCACATCCGGCCCGCTCGATGGCCATTGCGCCACGCCGGCCGACACGGTGACGCGATTGTCGCCGTGCAAGGGGCGCTCGGCGATATGCGTGCGCAGCCGTTCGGCGACATGGACAGCTTCCCGCGCGGCCACGCCGGGCAACAGGATCAGGAACTCCTCGCCGCCGTTGCGGCACAGCACGTCGGACGGACGCGAGCATTCGCGCATGATCTGTGCCATGTCGCGAATCACCTCGTCGCCCACGTTGTGGCCATAGGTATCGTTGATCCGCTTGAAATGGTCGATATCCAGCGCCACCACCGAAAACGGCGTGCCGCCGGCCTGCATCTGGTCCACCGCATCCTGGGTGCCGCGGCGGTTGCGCAGGCCGGTCAACGGATCGGTGATGCTGGCCAGGTTCAGCTTGCCAATCTTGTCCTGCAGACTGGTGAAGCTGGCGATCACGGCGCGCTTGAGGCGCTCGGCCTCGAAGTACCACGCCTTGACGGAATGCACTCGCTGCATCGCCTCGCTGACGTCCTGATGCTCCACGTTCGTCGCCAGTTGCGACAGCGGTAGCGAAATCATGCGGGCGCACCACCAGATGGCCAGCAGGAACGCCACCGCCAGCGGCGCGGCATAGCCCAACAGCGCCCAGATAAGGTCGTGGATCGGCTCCAATGTGACCTGCGCGGGACGCTGCGCCACCACGCCCCAGCCGCTGATGGGCACCGGCGCATACCCGGCCAGCATGTCCACGCCCTTGGTGTTGATGACGCGCATCGCCCCGGCGTTGCCTTTGATCACCGATGCCACCACCGGATTGGACAGCACCGTCTCGCCCACGCGAGAGGCATCGGTGTGATAGATAAGCTGGCCGTCGCCATCGACCACGTACAGATACGATCCATCGTGGTAGTGGTGATTGCCCAGCAGTTCATGCAAGGCGCTTTCATTGCGCAGGTAAATCGTGCCCCCCACGTACCCCAGGTACTGGCCGTCGTTCGAAAAGATGGGATGCGACACATTGACGAGCAGATTGCCCGCAACGGACACGTAGGGCTTGCTGATCATGGGCTGGCGGGCCCGCAGGGCGGCGCGGCTGCCCGGACTGTCGATCTGCACGCCCAGAAAGCTCCGGAAGGTCTGCGTGGTCGCCAGTACAGTACCGTCCACCCCCACGACACCCACCGAATTGAAGCTATCGGTCTGTTGCTGCACGCGCATCACTTCGGCGGCAAGGCGATCCGGCGATCCCATCAGCTCGGGCATGTGCCGGGCGCTGTATCCCAATTGCTGCTGTGCGGACCGCAGGAAGCTTGCCGCGCTTTCCGCCAGCTTCGTGGCGTAGACGCGGTTCGATTCGAGGGTGTTCTCGATCAACTGCTCACGCTGCACCAGATAGCTTGCATACAGGGCATTGGCCGTGGCCGCGATGGCGCTGAAGACGGTAAGCGCAAGCACAAGCCCGCGAAGATTGATTTGCATGGGGGTCGGGGACGGGCAGGGGACAAGCCGGCGCCTTGGGCGGTTGCATCCGATCCGATGGGCATCGATCGGCGTAAAGGCCGGGGCGCGGTGATTGTACGGTCACTCCCACCATTACGGCAGGCCGGGGGGATCCTGTAGGTCTGGCCCCTGCGGGTCGTCCAGCAGGCGAGCGGCCGGAGATTGCGCCGCGGCGCCGGCCCGGAAATATCCCATCACCGTCGCTACGCTGGCGTGGCCGGTCATCGCCATCGTGTCGCCCAGCGGCACGTTGCGCCGCCCGGCCTCCGTGACAAACCCGGACCGCAGGCTGTGTGCCGAATAGGCGCCGTCCAGTCCGGCCAGCCGGCTGCGTTCCAGAACGATGTCGCGCACCGCCGCGGCGGCCAGCGGCTCGCCAACCACATCGCCGCGCCGCACTCGCCGGAAGATCGGCCCTTGGCGGATGCCGCTTGCGGCCAGCCAGTCCGCCAGCGCCTGCGCGGCCTTGCCCAATATCGGCTTCTGGTCCTGCGCCCGAAGGACGCCCGTCTGGTTCGTCTTGGAATGCGCCATCGTATACAGATAGCCATCGCCCGCGCGGCGCGTGTTCTCCACGGTGGCCTGCACCACTTCAGACCGGCGCCGGCCGCCGCTTGCCCAGGCAAAAAGGAGCAGGGCGCGGTCGCGTTTGCCGCGCAACGAGTCGTCGCAGGTGTCCAGCATGGCTTGAAGCGGCTCCCGCGTCAGGGCTTCCTTGCGCGCGGGCGCGACGCCGCGGCGGGCGTACGCGCGGCGCGTCTTGGACACCAGCTCGCGCACGGCGGTGGCGCGGCAGGGGTTCGGGTGGCCCAGCAATTCATGCGCCTTGGACAACACCGACAGGCGTTGCAGCAGCGTGTTCAGGCTGGGCGCGCCCAACCGTCCCTTTGCCTTCAGGCGCACCAGTTCCCGGTCCAGCTCCAGCGGCAATTCCCATTCTAGACCGTCCCCGGAAGACCGCTGCGCGTGGTCCACCACAAATTGAATGACTGCGGCCTCTGACACAGGCAAGGCGAACGACCGGCCATAACGCAGCTCGAACCAGGCCGACCAGTAACGGATCGCCGTGCGATAGCTGGCAGCCGTGTTGGGCGAACTGCCTTCGCGCAACAGGTCGCGCACCGCGGCGTCCGCGTGGCGGTCAAGGCTATCCGGATCCAACCGCGCCAGGGCGCGTGTCAGCGCCGGCGCCGCGCCTGGCAAGTCATTCATGTTCCGCGCGCACGGCAGATGCCGTCTCCTGGGTGAGGGATCAGTTGAACAATCCCGTCATGTTAGCCGGTAGATGGGCCTGCGGCCGCCATCGGCCAGGCGTGGCGCGCGGTGCTACGATCTCCCGCACGCAAGTCAACTTCCGGCGCTGAGGGCAGTCAGTAGCGGTAGCGTTCCCGGCGGCGGTTCTTCAAGGAGCCTTCCATGGCCGCAACCGTCGCAGATTTTCTTGTCAAAGTGCTTGCCGACGTCGGGGTACGCCGTATTTGGGGCGTGACTGGCGACAGTCTCAATGGACTGAACGACAGCCTTCGGCGGCTGGGCGGAATCGAATGGATGCACACGCGGCACGAAGAGACCGCCGCTTTTGCCGCCGGCGCTGAAGCGGCCGTCACCGGATCGCTGGCCGTATGCGCGGGCAGTTGCGGCCCCGGCAATCTGCACCTGATCAATGGCCTGTTCGACTGTCAGCGCAGCCGCGTGCCCGTCCTGGCCATTGCGGCCCACATTCCGTCGTCGGAAATCGGGCTGGGGTATTTCCAGGAGACGCATCCCCAGGATCTCTTCAAGGAATGCGCCGAATTCGTCGAGCTGGTGTCGAACCCCGCGCAATTGCCAGGGGTGCTGGCCCGCGCCATCAATACGGCGGTCGGCAGGCAGGGCGTGGCCGTCCTTGTGATACCGGGCGATGTGGCGCTTGCTGCGGCGCCCGCCGATGCGCCCACGTCCTGGCCCGCGCCACCCGCGCGCCCGCTCCTGCGCCCCGACGCGGCGGCGGTGCAGCAGTTGGCTGATCTGCTCAACGGGGCGCGAAAGGTGTCGATTCTGGCGGGCAGCGGGTGCGCCGGCAGCCGCGACGCCGTGATCGCGCTGGCCCAGCGCCTCAAAGCGCCCATCATTCACGCGTTGCGCGGCAAGGAACACGTCGAGTGGGACAACCCGTTCGATGTCGGCATGACCGGATTCATCGGCTTTTCCTCCGGCTACCAAGCCATGGAAAACGCCGAGCTTCTGCTGATGCTGGGCACGGACTTTCCATACCGGCCGTTCTATCCCAAGCACGCAAAAATCGTCCAGATCGATCGCGACCCTGCCGCCCTCGGCCGGCGGGCGCCACTATCGTTGGGCATTGCGGCCGACGTCGGCGAAACCATCGCCGCGCTGCTCGACCAGCTTGACGAGCGCCAGGACCAGGCGTTCCTGGACGCTGCGCTCGATCACTACCGGCATGCGCGCAAGGATCTGGACAGCCTCGCCGCGCCTGCGCCCGCCGGCCGGCCGCTCCATCCGCAGTATGTGGCGCACCGGGTCAACGCGCTCGCAAACGACGATGCGATCTTCGCGGTGGATGTCGGAACGCCCACCGTCTGGGCCGCGCGATACCTCGCCATGAACGGCAAGCGCCGATTGTTGGGGTCGTTCAACCACGGTTCCATGGCCAACGCCATGCTTCAGGCCATCGGCGCCCAGGCGGCCGCGCCAGGCAGGCAGGTCATCTCGTTATCGGGCGACGGCGGATTCACCATGATGATGGGCGACTTTCTGTCCCTGTCCCAGTTGCAGTTGCCCGTGAAGATCATCGTCTTTAACAACGGCGCGCTCGGCTTCGTCTCCATGGAAATGAAAGCGGAGGGCTTCCTGGATACGGGCACGGACCTCAAAAACCCCAATTTCGCGGCGATGGCCGAAGCCGTTGGCATCCTGGGCATCCGGGTCGAATCGTCAGGAATGCTCGACGCCGCGCTGACAGAAGCGCTGGCGCACCCGGGGCCCGCGCTGGTCGACGTCGTGGTTTCGGCGCAAGAACTGATCGTGCCACCCAAGATCAAGCTTGAGCAGGCCAAGGGTTTTGGCCTGTACATGCTCAAAGCCATCATGAACGGCCGCGGCGACGAGGTTGTTGAACTTGCCCGGACGAATCTGGGGCGTTGAGGGAGGGCGGCGTTGGAGGTGTTTCGGGGGGCAACCCCCGAATGGCGATGCTATGTATTAAATAATACATATGCTGTAAGATATAAAACACAAATACTAATTTAGCCGCGATAAGGTTCCATTATCGTGATTAATTAAACCTATCTCGGCGACCCAACGCATCATGGCCACTGGAATTACCGAAACAGACGTCTGGACCGCCGCGGACGCGCTATTGCTGGAAGGCGCCCGGCCCACCATCGAGCGCGTCCGCCAGAAAATTGGCCGGGGATCGCCCAATACCGTCAGCCCGCACCTGGAAACCTGGTTTCGCGCGCTGGGTGCACGCATTCAGGATCCGCGCGCCTTTTCTGCCCCCTCCGCCGTGCCGGACCCCATTTCCCAGGCCGCATCGCACTTCTGGGAAGTCGCGCTGGCGGCGGCCAGGGTGGAACAGGCTCAGGCTTATGAGGAACGATGGGAGGAGTTGGCCAAAGAAGGAGAGCGGTTTGCCGCGCAGGCCGAACAGCTTGAACAGCGTGAGGCTCAACTGATCGAGCGCGAAAAGGACCTGCAGGAAGCCCTGAAAGTTGCCACGGCCCAATTGGCCACCACAGAAACCCGTCTGCAAGCCGCCGAGGCACAAGTGCGGCAACGCGACGCGGCGCTGGCCGACGCGCAGACCCGCCTGGAAGACGCGCGCGCCGCCAACAAGGCGTTGCTGGCCGACGCCGAGCAGGACCGCGACCGGCACGCACAGGCGATTGCCGCCCTGGATGCGCGCCACGCCGCCCACGAGCGCCGCTGGCTAAACGAGCTGGACACGGAGCGGGGTGCCGTTAAGCGCCTGCAAACGCGCCTGGACGCGTCCCTGGCCGCTGCCCAACAACAGGCAGACCAGCTGCGCGACGCGCTTGCCGAGGCTCAGGACCAGCTGCGTGCAGCTGAACGGCACGCCGCCTTGCTGCAGTCCCAGGCGCTGACGGATCAGCGGGAACGGCATGGCGAAACCGTGGCGGCTGCTCAAGCGCTGCAAGCCAGCCAGGCCCGTGAATCGGATCTTGCGCAACGCCTGGCCGCAGCGTCCGCGCAGGTGGACAGCCTCTTGGCGCAACTGAAGTCTCGGGATGTTCAGTTCGGTGAATTGACGACGCGGTTGCTGGCCATGCAGGAGCCGCCACAGCCGAAGCACCCGCCGCATCCGCCAGAGCCGGCTCGGCCCGCGTGATTCATGGCCCTGGGCTTCGCATCCAGGGCCGGCGCGCCGTTGGGGATGTCAAGAGAACCCTTGTTCGTCCGCGTACCTGAGCAGCTCGGCGTTGGTCTCGATGTTCAGCTTGCGCATGGCCGATTGCTTCTGGGTGCCGATGGTGGCTACCGACCGGTGAAGGCGCTTTGCGATCTCGGTCACAGACAGGCCCTGTGCAAACATCCGCACCACTTCAAGCTCTTTGGGCGACAGACCTTTCGTCCTGCCCGCGCGTCCCATCGTCACGTCGTTCTGGCTGAGCCGCTGGCCGATGCTGTTGGACAGGATGGGGCCGCTTTCGGTCAGGGCGCGGATGCAGATCGACACCAGCTCGTCGATGGGTTCTTCCTTGCTGACGATGCCCGTCACGCCCACCTGACGAAGCTGGTTCAGGATGCCGCTGTTGGACAACATCGTGAAGACCACGATGGGAATTTCCGGAAACAGCCGCTGTAGCCGTTCTATGAGGCGCAATCCGTCTTCATCCCCGGAGCGAGCGGCCATGGAAAAGTCGGTGACGATGAGATGACAGGGATGGTCCTGCACCGCGGTGACCAGTTCGAGCCCCGATCGCGCGGTGGCGACGACCGTGAAGCCTGGCACTTCGTTCAGGGAATCCGCAAGCGCAAGAGAGATGATGGGATGATCGTCGGCGACGATGATTCGCACATCCTGGTCGGACGAAAGCTTCATCATGGACCCGCCATCGCGTTGATGATCGTATGAACCTGGTGATTCCTCGTGCCCGGCTTGCGATGCGGCATGAGGAAGTCGGTCAGTGGCTGGCCCCACCAGGCTGAGGGCGCCAGGATTTTCGGTACTTCCGTCGGTGACCATTTTATGTTCAAACTCCACTGAAATAGCGAGCAGAAGCTGTTGGACTGCAGGCTGAACGGGCGTGAGGCAGGTGGCCGGGGCAATAGATAAAGCCGCTGAATCTACCTCTGGATCGTCAACCGATACATCGATAAGCTTCGAAAGCAAGCCGCCGCAAGGCCCCTAAGCGGACGCAAAGAAGGCTAGATTTCCGCCAGGGTGTCGCGCAGCAACCGCACGACAGCATGTCCCTCGGCCTGCGCCACGGCATCCAGCCCGGCGCCGCGCAGCAGATCTTCCAGCGCCTCCAGCCGGTCGGTGAGCGCCGTCATCTGCATGACGCTCAACGCGCCTCGCATCCGATGCAGGGTGCGGCCAAGCAGGCGCTGGTCGTTGATTTCAAGGGCGCGCACCATCTGCGTGACGTCCGCTTCCATTGTGCTGATGAACAGCGCGCGGTACTTTTCCGGCACGGTGGGCGCTGGTTCGGACTGGCGCGTCGCGCGAGGCTGCGCCGCGGCTTGGGCGACCTCGGCCGATTGCACGCCGGTACCCTGTAGATGCCGCCGCAGGGTTGAAAGGCTGATCGGCTTGACCAGCCAGGACGTCATGCCCGCTGCGAGGCAACGCTCCTCTTCTTCGCGCATGGCGTTGGCGGTCACGCCGATGACGGGAATGGTGGCGCCCTGGGCACGCAGCGCCTGGACGAGCTCATACCCATTCATGCGCGGCATGTTCACGTCGGTCAACACGACGTCGTAGTGCGCAAGCCCCCATAGCATCAGCGCCTCGGCGCCGTCGGACGCCAGCGTGACGTCGCAGCCAAGCTGTTCCAACTGGTGCTGCAGGGTGACTTGATTGATCGGGTTGTCCTCGGCGACGAGAATGGACAATCCCAGCGGGGCAATGTCGCCGGTGTCGGCGTCCGGGGTCAAGGCAGGCTCTCCGCGAACCGCCGCCAACATGCCGGCGGCAATGTGTTCGACGCTGGCAATCACCTTGACGGTCCGCGCGGTGGGCGGCTTGGCGCTTGTGCTGGCCAGCACATGGTGGCCGGGCCAGTCCGCCAGATCGGCGTTTCCGGTGTAAAGCACGTCAACCAGAATGTCGTCCGGCGTGCCCGCGGGGAGGGGAGCGCTTGCGGGGATCGCCGCGGCGCCCCAACGCTTAAGCCATTGGCACACGTTTTCGGATAGTTCGTGATGCGGGCTGCGGACGTACACGTTCATGCCGCTCAGGTCGGGCGGGCTGACAGGCTGGCCTGCGGCAACGGCCAAGGGCAGGTCCAGCGAAAAGCTGCTGCCCAGGCCGAGCTCGCTGGTGACGCGGATGCTGGTGCCCATCAGTCCGGCCAGCCGCGCGCAGATGGACAGGCCGATGCCGGCGCCGCGCACCGTGTGGGAGCCGCTGTCGATCTGATAGAAGGGAACAAACAGTTGCGCCTGGCCTTCTCGGGGGATGCCGATGCCCGTGTCGACCACTTGCAGCCGCAAATGTGTCTTGTCGTCCAGCACCTGCGCCACCGTCAGCCGGACGATCACGTGTCCGGAATCGCTGAATTTGATGGCATTGCTGAGCAGGTTGCTGAGAATCTGGCGGATGCGCACGGGGTCGCCGGTCATCCAGCCGGGCACATCGACATCCACACTGCAAAAGAGCAGCAGCCCTTTTTGCTCGGCCATGGCCGCGTAGGCGTTGGTGCATTCCTCGACCAGTTCGCGCGGATTGAAATCGGAATATTCCAGCGCGAGCTGCCCGGCCTCGATCTTGGTGATGTCCAGGACATCGCTGATGAGCTGCAGAAGAATCGCCGATGAGCTTTGCATGCGCTCAAGGTGCTGCCGCTGTTCCTCGTCCAGCGCGGTAAGGCTCATGAGTTGCAGCGTGCCCAGCACGCCGTACAGCGGCGTCCGGATCTCGTGGCTCATGGTGGCCAGGAAGGTCGATTTGGCTTCGTTGGCCTTGTCCGCCTCGCGCTTGGCGTCCGTCAGGGCCTGTTCGATGACGGCCCGGGCGCTGATATCGGAGAAGGCGCACAGCACCACGTCCTGGTGGTTATAGCGGGTGGGCGCGTAGGCGACGTACAAAGGACGCCCGTCGGCGGCCTCGAAACTGGCGATCGTGCCCGGCCCGGTCGCCCCCAGGACTTGCCGCAGAAAGAGGTTGGTCTTTGGCGAATTGTCCATTTCGCGGCCGGCTTCGGCGCCCAGCCATTGAAGCGCCAGGCTATTGCCGAAAACCACCTGGCCCATCGGCCGCGCCAGCACGCAAAGCGCCACGGGCGCGGTCTCGATCAACGTGCGGCTGAATTCTTCCTTTTCGACGATGTCGCGCTGCGCCTTGGAAGCGGGCGCAATGACATGGCGGCTGTACCAGCGCGAGGACGCGATGCCGGTGCCCAGGCTAAGCAGAAGCAGCAGGCCGGCGATGGCTGGCAACCACAGGTTGTCCTGAAAAAAAGCGCCGTAACTGATGCGGTATGTGCCCGTCCACACGCCGGAAGGGTCCGTGACGCGCAGCACGATCCCGTCCGCGGTGTACTCGAGCCCGTCCTGGGAGGCCGCCGGGCCCGGCGCCTCGCCCAGCAGCAGGCCTTCATCGCGATGCGTCAGCCAGAATCCGCCGTGCAGGGGTTTGCGCAGCGTCTTTTCAAAGATGTTGATCCGCTGGTGATTGAATTGCGTGGTGGCATACACGGCGGACGTCCTGCCCTGAGACGTGGACCAGACCGACTCGGGCATGTCGGCGTAGATGATGCCCAGCATGCTGCCGGAGAGCGCCTCGGATCGGAACCAATGCACGCGGCCGGTTCCTGGCGGTTCGCGGTGGCTGGGTAGATCCTGGTCGATAAGGCGTTGGCGCACCGTCTGCAGCCGGCGCAATTCCGCCCTGACCGCGTCCGTCACCGCCAGGAACGCGGCCGGGCTCAGCCGCTCGTACCCTGACACGGCATCCACGGCGGGCACGCTCATGCTGATGCTGTCCGCCTGGTTGACCAGAAACACCGTGGAGGCGGGATAGTAAGAGGCGGCCCAGAAGCTGGAATAGAAGTCAGCCAGGAATTCACCCAGGTTCGCGAGCCGGCGGCCGGCTGTCGGGCAATCCGTTGCTTGCTCGCACGCCAGCGAAAAAGCCATTTCCGCATAGGTGTGCTGGCCTTCGAAGATCTGCATGCCGAAGCGCTCCGGCACCTCGGTCGCGTGCAGTTTGATGGTTGTCGCCAGGCTTTCTTCGGGCAGGGACGCGTTGTGCGCGCGCAACCTGCCCAGAAATTGTTCCTGTGCCTGGATATAGCCGACCAACACGGAAAAATCGAGCTTCAGGCGATCGCGCTCTTGGTCGACGATTCGGTTCAGTCCCCAATAGAGCGCGCCAATCAGGATCAGCGCAAAGGGAAGGATGCCGAAAAGGGCAAAATTCAACCAGCGCGATGTGCGCGTGATTCGGGCAAACGGGGTATCCGGCGTACGCATGGTCGGCCTTACCGCGCAGGCGGAGTCAAGGCCTGCCGCTCTTGGGCGAGAAGCTGGCAGAAGCCCTCGGTATCCACAGCGGCCGAGATGAGAAACCCTTGGGCGCAGTGGCAGCCGACCTGGCGTAGAAACTGAAGATCGGAGGGCGTTTCCACGCCCTCGGCCGTGACCTGAAGCCCCAACTGCCGGCCTAACTGCACGGACGACCTTAGCGCGGCCGCCTGGCTTTCGTCGCTGGCAGCGCCGCAGACAAAGGCGCGATCGATCTTCAGTTCAGTGAACGGCGTGGAAATCAGGCTGTACATGGAGCTGTAACCTCGGCCAAAGTCGTCTTGTGCCAACCCGAAACCTTTCAGTCGTAACCGGCTGGCGCCCATATAGTATTGGCCTTGTACCGTCGGTGTCTCGTCCTCGAGAAGTTCGAACGTGACTTCCGACGTTGCCACCCCTTGTGACAACACCATGTCCTCGAGCTCGTCGGGCAGATCCGGGTCGTCCAGGAACTGGGTAGGCAGGTTGACCGAGACCGGGATCCGAAAGCCTTCGCGGCTCCATTGCAAGTGGCCGCGCAGCGCGTCTTGCAGGATGCATCGCAACAGCGCCTTGTCGAGCCCATGGCGGCGGATGGCGGGCAGGAACGCGCCGGGCGAAAGGCATCCCAGCTCGGGGTGCACCCACCGCGCCAGCGCCTCCGCGCCGGCGAACCGCCCGGTGGCGAGCGACTGCTTGGGCTGAAACCAGGCCCGCAACTGCCCGTGGCGCAGCGCGGATTCGAGCGCGGCACGGTCGGTGGCGAGCCCGTTTCCGGGGCGGCGGGGCGCCGATGTCTGTCGGTTCTGGCGCAACTGGCTGGCCAGTTGGCGGGCGTCTTGCGCGGTGAACGGCTTGGAAAATGTGCCGAGCACGGCCAGGCCTTTTTCCCTTGCCATCAAGGCGACGCTTTCGATGATGCGTCGCAGGCAGGCCGATACGATGGCCAGCGTGGGCGGGTGGGGATGCCGGGCGAGCCGGTCAATGAACTGCACGCCATCCATGCCGGCCATGTTCAAGTCGATCAGCACCAGATGGTAGGGCTGCAACTCGGTCTTGGCCAAGGCGGTTTCGGCGCACGACGCCAGGTCTGCCTGCCCGAATCCGGCCGCTGCGAGCTGATCCGCCAGGTGAACGCACTGCAGCGGATGATCGTCCACGATCAGGACCTTGTAGTCGGACAGCGTTTTCGTCATGCGGCTTCCTTCAGGCCCATCAGCGCCTTGCTCAGCGCCGAAAGCGGCAGCGGCTTGAGCAGCACCGTCGACATGCCGGCTTCCGTGCTGCGCCGCAGGTCTTCCGTGAATGCGCTGGCGGTGATGCCAACGATCGGGCGGGTGTAGCCCTGGCTTCGCAGCGTGCGGGCCAGCGCGTAGCCATCTAGTTCGGGCATCTGCAGGTCGGTCAGGATGGCGTCGAAATCCGGCAGTTCGGGCAGCGCCAGTGCGTCGTTGCCGTCTGCCGCCAGGACGACGGTGCAGCCCAGATGTTCGAGCTGCTCTCGCAGGATCTGCCGGCTGACGGGGTTGTCCTCGACCACCAACAGATGCATGTCGAGCGCGTCGCAAGACGCCGGGAGCGCCGCAGGCGCTTTTGTGGCGACGCTGTCCTGCGCACGACGGACCGCGCCCACGATGCTGGCCAGGCTGTGACTGTCCGCGGTCCAGTTATTGAGCGTCACCGGGGGCTTGATGCCCGGCGGGTGCGCAAAGACCCTTGCGCCGCGCCAGGTCGCCGGGATGTAGTTCCTGGACCACGTTTCCACCAGAACGCCGCCTTCGCGCAGGCCCCGCTGCGAGTCTTTGTAAGGCATCGCCAGGGCGCCGCAATGCCGCAGCCACTGACACAGATTGGCGACCACCTCGTTGTTGGCTCCCCGCACGAATACGGGCTTCGGATCCAGCCGCACCCCCATCTCAGGTTGCGCGCCGCTGACGCGCGGCAGGGTCAGGATGAGCGACATGCTGGTGCCCAGGCCCGGCTCGCTGACGGCACTGAGCGTGCCGTTCATCATCTCGGACAGCCGGCGGCATATCGCAAGCCCAAGGCCCGTGCCGGGCACGTTACGGTTCGGTCCGCTTTCCGCCCGGAAGTAGGGCTCGAAAAGCCGCGCGTGGTGCTTGGCGGAGATGCCCATTCCGGTATCGGCAACCTGGAATTTCAGGGTGGCAGCCTGCGCGTCCTGGCTGAGCGTCTGCAGGCGCAAGACCACCTGGCCGGAACTGGTGTACTTGATGGCGTTGTTGACGAGGTTGTTCAGGATCTGGCGCACGCGCACCGCATCGCCCAAGACCAGCGGCGGCGATGCGACGTCGGCCAGGGCATATAGGTGCAGCCCCTTGGCTTCGGCGCGCGCCGCGTAGGTGCCGATGACGCTATCCAGCAGATGGACCGGCGAGAATTCCGCGGTTTCGAGTGTCAGGTAGCCCGCCTCGATGCGCGACAGGTCCAGCGTGTCGTTGATGGAGCTCAGCAAGCTTGCCGAAGACTGCTGCATCGTTTCCAGGTATTGCTGCTGCTGGCGGTCCATGGTGGTCAGGCCCAGCAGTTCAAGGGTGCCAAGAATGCCGAACAGCGGCGTCCGGATTTCGTGGCTCATGGTGGTCAGGAACACCGTTTTGGCGTGGTTGGCGGCATCCGCGTGCTGCTTGGCCTGGGTGATGGTCTGCTCGACCCGCTTGAAGGCGGTGACATCGTTGATGCCGCAGAGAATGACGTCCTCGGCGTGATAGATGATGGGCGCGAACGTCAGGTACAGGCATCGCCCATCGTTCAGGACGTATTCGCGGTCGGCGCTGAAGTCGTTGTCGGCAAGCAGCCGGGACAGCAGCTCGGCATCGCCAAGCAGCCAATCCTTGGCTAGTTCGTTCGCCAGCAGCGGCACGCCATCGGCGCGGCGCAAGAGGCACAGTCCCACGGGCGCGACTTCGACCAGTTTGCGATTCAGGGACACGCTATCGGCCAGGGCCTCGTACTGGCGCACGGCCGGCGCCACGAGCTTCCTGCGGATGTGGCGGATGCCGAGAATCACGGCGGCAAAGAGTAGACAGGCGCCGCCAAATATTGCCTGGATATCGAACGCCATGTCGCCCAGGATGCGGCTGATGGGGGTGTAGTACACCAGCCGCCAGCCCGCTTCGCCCACGGACTTGCTGAGCACGACGAAGCGAGGCAGCACACCCGGTCCCCACCAGCCGAACGCGTCTTCCCGGCCGCCGTAACGGATAAGTCCTGCCAGCACCTGCGGATCGGCGGGGCTGTGCAGGACGGGCGCGTCGAGCGGGTCATGCAGGATATAGCCGCCCCCGCGAAGCGAGGACAGGTCGATGGCGACATCGATGTCTCCGAGTTCCAGGCCGATCCATCCGGCGCGCGGCGCGGTGGGATCTATGGGGGTGTACAGGTAGAGCGGGTTGGCATTGTGCGTCGACGGCTTTAGCCACGTGATGGCATTGCGCCGGTCGTGTGCCGCGCCGGGGTCGGCCGCGGCCAGCGCGTGCGCGATCCAGGTTTGCTCGTCGCTGCGCAAGGAAGGGGCGTTGGCGGCAACCGGCAGCAAGGCGCGCGCCGGCTGCGGCGCGACGTACGTCGTCTGTCCATTGCGGACCGAGCTGAACAACAGACGGGTATGCGCAAATGCAATGTCGTCTAGAACGCGAGGCGTGAGAATCAGCGCCCAGTCATAGGCGTTTTGATCTTCGTGCAGCGGAAAGACCTTGATCTGACCAGTATTGCCGAAATGCGGCGGGGTGTCGGAGGCGGGGGCGGCATCGGTATTGCGCACCAGGCTGGACGACAATGAACGAAGCAGCGCCTCGCGCTGGTCGAAGAAGATTTGCGCGTTGTAGGCGGCGGCGTTCATTTGCCGGCGGTAGGTGGAGGCGGTGCTGGTAAAGGACCAGTACAGCAAAAAGGCGGCCGCCGCCGCGATGCAGGCTAGCAGCGCAGCGGCGAAGAGATGCAAGAGCAGCGTGGGAGCTCGGGGGACTGGCTGGACGTCTGGCGCGAGGGTCTTTGGATCCTTGATTGGCATGCGGCCATCGTAGGCATCGGGCTAGACGGCGGATATAAGAATATTTTGAAAATGCGCCAACCTCGGAGCCGATCGCCGCCTGAATCGTACTTTTTCGATTGGTTTATGAAATAGCCGTCCATAGACTCATCGCCTTATGAACGCTATCAACCTGGCCGAATCCGCCACGCTCGTCAGCGAGCCGCTACGTATCCAACCCGTTCTGGACGCCAAAGGGTTTGTCCGCGAAATGGCGCTGGTCGGCGGGCAAAGCTGGCATGCCCCCGCGCTGCTTGCCAACGCCGCGTCGGCCGACGCCCTGCGCCGGGCAGGGCGGATTTTCCGGGCGGCCGGCTGCATGGCGCCGCTGTCGTTGGACCATCCGCTGAACGTCAACTCGGACATCCTGCTGCCGCGCCAGCTTTGCCAGGATCTGCGCATCGGCGCCGTCGCAGGCGATCAACTGCGCGAGACCCCCCAGGAAGCGCATCCCAGCCTGCCCATCTACCCCTGCGGCAAAGTCACCTACAACGTTCCCCTCAGCGATCGCCTGGCGCACGGCGTCGCGCTTTTTCATGGTTACCAGGAACTGCGGCCCTCGTTGCGGGTGCGCCTGCTGCCCTCGGCGCAAGCGTCATTCGGCACGCTTCGCGCCACGGGGCTGCGCGTTGGCATTCCCGAGGGCATCTGCACCCGCCGTTCGCTGCAAGAGCGATTCTTCAGTCTGCTTGGGCACGCGTCCCGCCAAGGCCTGAAGGTGCTGGCCCAAGACATCCGCAGAATCGAAGACTTCAACTGGCTGCGCGCGCAGCCCGATTTGCTGTTCCAGGGAGAGGCGCTGTCCATCGCGCTAAGCCTGCAGTACGTGCAGGACTGGCTGACTGGCGCGGGGTCCAACTGGCGCGAATTCCAATTGGGGACATAGGCCTCGCAGCATCGCCGCCGCCGGTTGGGGCAGGGCCGTCGGGATCACCGCCGGATCCGATTAAAATCCCGCGCATGCTTCCCACTCAAGTCATCCTGGCGCTGCTGGTGCTGCAGCTTGCGCTACTCATTCCCTTGGTTGCCGTGGCCATTCAGCTCGCGCGCTGGATTCATTGGTGCTTTATTGCCACCCCAGAATCGCGGGGAGAACGCCCTCGGTTTACCGGTCCCGTTCTGGCGCTCCTCTTCAGCACCCTGGCCGCCACCGACTTTATCGGCTTCGAGCCATTCCCCACGCTTTCGCAACTCAACCCCGTGCCGGAGGCCGCACGCGCCTACTTCACCGTGACGATGCTGGCGCTCGCGGTCTGGTGCTGGGCGTACGCCGGCGCGATTCGCAGCCGGATTCGCGCGATGCTGGGCGCCGCATAGCGCTTGCGCCCGGCCGCAACGGCATCCCGGGCAACGAACGTTCCCGTTCAGGTTCTGCGCGATTTCGAATACATTCGACTCAGCGCGTTGGTTGGCAGGACGGGCGCCGCCGGTCCTCATCCACCGCAACCCGGGGCGCAAGCCTCGCCAGGAGGTTCGGGTGATACCACGCCAGTCCGTCGACATAGCCCGGATCCTGCTTGTCATCGTCATGCTGTTGGCGTTGATGATCGGCAGCCTGTACGTCCTGCGGCCCTTCCTGCCCGGCCTCATCTGGGCCACCACCATTGTGGTCGCCACCTGGCCGGTGCTGCTTTCCATCCAGCGGCATTGCGGCGGCCGGCGCTGGCTGGCCACCGTCGCCATGCTTCTCATCCTGCTGTTCGTGATCGTGCTGCCCCTGTATCAGGCGATCTCGACGCTGGCGATGCATGGCGGCGCCATCATGGCGGCGGTCAAGAGCCTGCCGGACTATGCGTTGCTGGCGCCTCCGGCGTGGATCAGCGGCATTCCGCTGGCCGGGCCGCGGATCGCCCAAGAGTGGCAGACCCTGTCCGACGCGGGCGCTGGCGGCTTGCTGGCGCGCATCGAACCCTACCTGACCACCGCGGCGCACTGGTTGCTTGGCCACGCGGCGATCGTCGGCGTGTTCGTGATGCACATGCTGATCACGGTGATCATTGCCGGCATTCTGTACAGCAAGGGGGACAGCGCGGCGGACTTTGCGTTGCGGTTTTCCAACCGGCTGGCCGGCCCGCGTGGCGTGGCGGCAATCAAACTGGCCGCGTCCGCGATCCGCGCGGTGGCGCTGGGCATCGTGGTGACGGCGGTGGTGCAGTCGGCGCTGGGCGGTATTGGCCTGTGGATTGCGGGCGTGCCGGCCGCAGGCATTCTGACTGCGCTCATGGTGATGCTGTGCCTGGCGCAACTGGGGCCGTTCCTGCCCATGCTGGGCGGCGTTGCCTGGCTGTTCCAGAACGATATGAAGCTGGCCGCCGCCGTGCTGCTGGTCTGGGCGATCGTGGTGGGCACCTTGGACAACCTGCTGCGGCCGCTCCTGATCAAGCGTGGCGTCAATCTGTCCATGTTGCTCATCCTGTCCGGCGTGTTGGGAGGCATGTTCGCCTTTGGCATCGTCGGGCTGTTCATTGGCCCGGTGATCCTGGCGGTGACGTCGACACTGCTGAAGGCGTGGATCGATGAGGTGCCGCCGCCCGTCGAGTCCCGTCCGGAAGCGGTGGAGTGGGAAGCGGACCCGCCCGACGGACGTGGGCCGAAAAGGGCGTAACATCCGTCTCAAGGCGCGGGCCATGTGGCCCGCTTTTCGCAATACCCGGCAATACCGATGACTAAGCTTCTTTTCGCGGCGCCCGCAGGCGTTTCTGCCCCATTCCCCTTCCTTTACCGTGTCAATCCGCTGTGCCGGGAGGGGGGGCGATGAGCAGCACCCTGCGTCCCACCAAGCCCGGCACGCTCAGCCTGACGTCCCGTCCCGCCAAGCGCAGCGCGGCCACCCGCAGCGCGCGTCCGGCAAGGTCGGGCCCGTCCGCACCGGCGGCGGGAACGCCCCGGCGTGACCCGGCCGCCCCAAGCGCCAGCGAGGCCAAGTTCGGTCCGAAAGGGGCCGCCGACCGGCCCGCTCGGTCGGCGGCGGCGAAGTCTTCGCGGCCAGCCCGTCCGGAAAGCGGCGCCCCGGCTCGTCCTGCCAAAAGCGGCGGGCCTGGCCGTGCCAGTAATCCGCCGGCCAAGCCCGGCCTGAAAAGCCGCCCGGCCAAGCCTGGCGCCAGCGACGTGGGTAGCCGGCCAGATAGCCGTGCCGATCGTGCGCCCAAAGGCAGTGCCACGCCTGCGCGCGGCCAGCGTCCCGCACAACCCCCCGCCGCTGCGAACACCGAGCGCCTGGCCAAGCGGCTGGCGGCGGAGCTGCCGTGTTCGCGGGGAGATGCCGAGCGCTACATCGAAGGCGGCTGGGTGACGGTCAACGGCAAGGTACAGGAAGAACCGGGTTTCCGGGTCAGCGCTACGCAGACGGTCAGCCTGATGCCTGGCGCGCGGCTGGAAGAGGGACGTCCGGTCACCATTCTGATCCACAAGCCGGCCGGCATGTACGCCGACGATCAGCCCGGTTCGGCGCGCGACCTGATCTTGCCCGAGAACCTGATGCCCGGCGACCGGTCCGGCCAGCGTTACTTGAAGCGCATGTTCAACGGACTCAAGGTGGTGACGCCGCTGGAACGCGCAGCGAGCGGCCTGGTTGTCTACACCCAGGAGTACGCGGTGGCTCGCAAGCTGGTGGACGAAGGCCGCCACGTCGAGCAGGAATACGTCGCCCAGGTCGAAGGCCAGCTCAGCGAGGCCGATCTGGCCCGCATGCAGCGCGGCATGGCCTATGAGGGACGCCCGGCCACGCCGATGAAGGTCAGCTGGCAAAACGAAAACCACCTGCGCTTTGCGCTGAAGTCGCCGATGCCCGGATTCATTGAGGCGGTGTGCGAGGCGGCGGGGCTGCGACTGCTCGCCTTGCGGCGGCTGCGGATCGGGCGCTTGCCGATGGCGGGACTGGGGGCCGGACAGTGGCGGTACCGCCTGGAGTACGAGCGATTCTGATGCGCGGACCAACCAGCCCCATGTTTGCCGATCCCCAGCGCCGGCCCGGTCCGCAAGCCGGGGTGCGCCGGGATGCGGGCTTGCCGGACGCCAGGCGCCGCCGGATGCTGTTGAATGCCGGTGCGCTGTGCCTGTCGGGCCTCGGCCTGGCGGGCTGCGCCGGCGGCCGGCAAGACACGCCATCCGCGACGCCCAAACGTTCCCCCGTGCCCCCGCCTTCGCACGCGAAACCCTCGGCCACCCCTGTGCCGGCGCTTCGCCCCGGCGCAAAGGTCGCCATC
>JAEYVD010000645.1 GCA_023432075.1 Pseudomonadota bacterium
GTGGGCGAGATCCGCGAGACGGCCAAGCGCCTGATCCAGGCGGGCGCCCCGGTGGACGGCGTGCTCTTCAATGGCTTGAAGCTGATGCCGGAACGCTTTGGCTTCCGGTCCAAGTACGGTGGTTATCGCTACTCCCGTGCGGCGTACTACGGTGATTTCAAACAACACGGTCCCAAGTGAACGCCACCCGGAGAAACTGGCATGCACGGAACTTTTGGCTGGGACACGCCGCAGATTCTGGATGCGGTTTTCAAGGCCTATGACATACGGGGAACAGTACCGGACGAATTGGATGCAAGGTTTGCCCACAGCCTGGGGATGGCGGTGGGCGCCAAGGCCCACGAGCAGGGGGTGCGGTCGATCGTGGTGGGACGCGATGGCAGGCTGAGCAGCGTCGAATTGTCCGCGGCGCTGCAGGCCGGGCTGCGATCGGCGGGCATGCACGTCATCGATATCGGCATGGCGACCACGCCGATGGTGTATTTCACGACCCGCCTGATGGACACCGGCACCGGCATTGCGGTGACCGGCAGCCATAACCCGCCCACGCACAACGGCTTCAAGATCGTGATGGATGGCGGGTCGTTGTATGGCGACGGCCTGACGGCGCTGCGCGATGCGATGCGCCAGCCGATCGATTCTGCGCCCGTGGCGGGCGGGCGCACGCAGATGCAGATCACCCCTTGCTACGCGGCGCGCCTGGTGGGCGACATCCGCATGGCGCGGCCCATGAAGATCGCCATCGATTGCGGCAGTGGCGTGGCGGGCGCGGTGGCGCCGGGGCTATTTCGGGCGCTCGGCTGCGAGGTGACGGAGCTGTTCTGCGAAGTGGACGGCTCTTTTCCGGGGCATCACCCGGATCCGGCCGATCCGCACAACCTGCAGGACCTGATCTATTGCCTGCGCTACTCGGATTGCGAAGTGGGCCTGGCGTTCGACGGCGACGGCGACCGGCTGGGCGTGGTGACCAAATCGGGACAGATCATCTGGCCTGACCGCCAGCTGATCTTGTTTGCCCGTGACGTGCTGGCGCGCAACCCGGGCGCCGAGGTGATCTACGACGTGAAATGCAGCCGTCATGTGGCCCGCGCCATCACCGAGGCGGGCGGCAAGGCGACCATGTGGAAGACAGGGCATTCCCTGATCAAGGCCAAGATGCGCGAGTCGGGAGCGCTACTTGCTGGAGAGATGAGCGGCCACATTTTCTTCAAGGAGCGCTGGTATGGCTTTGACGACGGCATCTACGCCGCCGCCCGCCTGCTGGAAATTCTCTCGTCGGCGCCGGACCCCTCGGCTTTGCTGGAAAGCTTGCCGCAGTCCTGCGCCACCCCCGAATTGAAACTGGAGACCACGGAAGGCGTCGAGCTTGTGCAGGCGCTGCGCGACCAAGGGGAGTTCCCCGGCGCAGTGTCGATCAACGAGCTCGACGGGATCCGTGTGGATTACGCGGATGGCTTCGGCCTTGCGCGACCGTCCAACACCACGCCAACGGTGGTACTCCGGTTCGAAGGAGACAACGTGGCCGCGCTGGCTCGTATCGAGGAGGACTTTCGCAAGGCGTTCAAGCGCATTGCACCTCACATTCGTTTACCGTTCTAAGGAGCATCACGCGATGGGAAAGGCTCAACAGGCGATTGAGGCGTTAAGGGCAGACTCCGGACTGGCAAACAGCCCCGAGTGGATGGCTTTCGCGCAGGCTGCGCAGAACGCCGAACTGGACGCCAGTGCGCTCAAGGTGATCGAAGCGGCAGGGTTGTGCGTGGACCTGACCATGCAGCGCCAGTCGCCGTCGCTGGACGGCGCGGGCATGGCGCTGCTGCAGGCGCGCGGATTGGAAGAGGCGCGCCGCGCGCTGTTTGCCGGGGAACCGGTCAACTGGACTGAAAACCGCGCGGCATGGCATACCGCGCTGCGCGCGGGGCGCACGCGCGAACAGCCCGAAGGGCAGGACGCGGATTCCGTCTGCGAGTATTCGCGCATGACCGACTTTGTGCGGCGCGTGGACCAGACGGCGGACTTCTCCACCGTCCTGCACATCGGGATTGGCGGCAGCGACTGGGGCCCGCGCCTGGCGGTGCAGGCCTTCGGCGGACCGCTGCAGCGCCGGCAGATCCGCTTTGTCTCCAACATTTGCGGCCATGCGTTCCACGACGCCGTGGCCGGGCTGGACCCGCGCCGCACGCTGGTGGTGGTGTCGTCCAAGTCCTTCACCACGACGGAGACGCTGCACAACGCCCGCGCCGCCATCGCGTGGCTCAAGCAGGGCGGCGTGGCCGACGTGTCCGACCATCTGGCGGCCGTCACCGCCAATGCGCCGGCCGCGCGCGCGCTGGGCGTGCCGTCCAGCCAGGTCTTCAAGATGTGCGACTGGGTGGGCGGGCGCTATTCCGTCTGGTCGGTGGCCGGCCTGTCCATCGCGCTGACGGTGGGCGTGGACGTGCTGATCGGCATGCGCGCCGGCGCCGAGGCGATGGACCAGCATTTCCTGCAGACGCCGTTCGCGGCCAACGCGCCGGTGCAGCTTGCGCTGGCCGGGCTGGTCAATTGCAGCGTGCTGGGATTCAACTCGCTGAACGTCGCGGCCTATAGCGGCCGCCTCTTGCACCTGGTGACCTACCTGCAGCAGCTGGAGATGGAATCGCTGGGCAAGCGGGTCGCGGGCGATGGCTCGGCAGTCGGCGTGCCGACGGCCCCCATCATCTGGGGCATGCCGGGCACCGACGGCCAGCACACGTTCTTCCAGTGGCTGCATCAAAGCGAGGAAGGCGCGCCGGT
>JAEYVD010000058.1 GCA_023432075.1 Pseudomonadota bacterium
TCCTGCGTGCGGCCGCTTTGCTTGCCGCGCGCGGCCTCGCGGTCGCCGCGCGTGTGCGTGGCCCGCGGCAACATGCCGTATTCAGCCGTTACCCAGCCTTCGCCCTTGCCCTTCAGAAAAGGCGGTACCTTGTCCAGGACGCTTGCCGTACACAGCACGTGGGTGTCGCCCGCCTTCACCAGCACGGAGCCCTCGGCGTAGCGCGTGAACCCGCGCTCCAGGCTGAACGGACGCAGTTGGTCGGCGGCGCGGCCCGACGGCCGGGCAATGGTGGGGATGGTGGTCACAACGGGCTCCAGACTTGGCTTCGATTCGCGGCATTGTAAGGGCAGGCGCGCCGGGACAATCACGCTTGGAGTATCCTGCCGCGATGTATCCGGTTGAAAACACAGACCCGCAGCTCAGACCCTGAGCGCCGCGGGCCCCGGCGCAACCGGCTCCCTCTCCAAGAATTACCAGGACTTGCACACCATGATCCGCAGCATGACCGCCTTCGGCAACGCCCGAGCAGACTTAGAACAAGGCACTCTCGCCATAGAACTGCGCAGCGTGAACAGCCGCTTTCTCGACCTGTATTTCCGCTTGCCCGACGAACTGCGCCACGTGGAAACGCCGCTGCGCGAACTGCTGACGGCTAATCTGGCGCGCGGCAAGGTCGAAATCCGTGTGTCCTTTACCCGTGCGGCAAATACCGATCTGTCCAAGCTGGATCCGGCCTGGCTCGACAGCCTGGCCGAACAGCTGCAGGCCGCGCGCCGCATCATCCCGGACATCGCCTCCCCGCGCCTTGCCGAACTCTTCAACTGGCCCGGCCAGCGCGGCAACGATGCGCTCGATCCGCAGATCTGGGGCGCAGCCTGCCTGCAGGCCGCGCAGCAAGCGCTGACCCAGCTTCAGGAAGGCCGCGAGCGCGAAGGCGAGCGTCTGGCCGGCATGATGCGCGAATGCGCCGACGGCGTCGCGCGCGTGGTGGACATCGTCCAGGCGCATCTACCGCAACTGCTGGCCGACCACCGCGACCGGCAAGCCGCCAAGCTGCGTGAAAGCGTGGAATCCGCCTTCCCCGGCGGATTCACCCATATTTCGGGCGCCGAACTGTCCGAGCGCCTGTCCCAGGAGGCCAACCTCTTTGCCCTGCGCATCGACGTGGCCGAGGAGCTGTCGCGCCTGCGTTCGCACCTGGAAGAACTGCGTCATCTGCTCTCGGATGGCGGCGGCAAGGCGGCGGCCGGCAAGAAGAGCGCCGGCAGCGCGGGCAAACGTCTGGACTTCCTGTTCCAGGAAATGAACCGCGAAGCCAACACGCTGGGCTCCAAGGCGGGCAGCATGGAAGTCACCCGGGCCGCCATGGACCTGAAGCTGCTGATCGAGCAGATGCGCGAGCAGGCGCAGAACATCGAGTAAGGGGCCAGCGCCCCCCCCCGCGTTACCGGCTCTCGCCGATCGCCGGTTCGCCCCGCAGCGCCGAATCCAGGTATTCGCTGCGGGCGCGAGCATCCGGAAAGCGCATGTCGCGGTAATTGACGAAGCGCGAACCGCGCGTCAGCCGGTAGCCGGCCCAGATCAGCAGGAAAAGCGGAATGCCGATATAGGTGGCGACCACGCCGCCCCAATCGATCTTGTCCTGCAGGAACGCCTGGTAGTTCTGCCCCAGCGTGATGATCAGGCACAGCACGAACGCGAAAATCGGACCGAAGGGAAAGAACGGGGACACATAGGGCAGATCCGCCAGGCTGTTGCCCTGCTTCACGTACCCCCGGCGGAACCGGTAATGGCTGATGGCGATGCCCAGCCACGCAATGAAACCGGTCATCCCCGAGGTGTTCAGCAGCCAGATATAGACGTCGTTGGGGCTGAAGATGAAGGTGAAAAAGCACAGCGCCGCCACGACGGTCGTGGCCAGCAGCGCCCAGAGGGGCACGCCACTGCGCGAGATACGCCCGAAGATGCGAGGCGCCTTGCCTTCACGGGCCAGACTGTAGAGCATGCGCGTGGCCGCGTACATGCCGGAATTGCCAGCGGACAGCACCGATGTCAGCACCACGGCATTCATGACGGATGCCGCGCCCAACAGGCCGGCGCGCTCGAAGATCAGCGCGAACGGGCTGACGCTGATGTCCTCGACGTCGTTGCGCAGCAGATGGGGATCGGTGTAGGGGATCAGCAGGCCGATGACCAGGATGGCCGCCACGTAGAACAGCAGAATGCGCCAGAACACCTGGCGCACCGCGCGCGGCAGATTGCGCGCCGGATCCTTCGATTCGCCTGCGGCGATGCCGATCAGTTCGGTGCCCTGGAATGAAAACCCCACCACCATGGCCACGCCGATCAACGCGGCAAAGCCGCCGGCAAACGGGGCGTCGCCCAGCGTCCAATTGGCCAGGCCGCCCGTCTCGCCGCCGCGGATGATGCCCAGCAGCATCATCACGCCCATCGTGACAAAGGCCAGCACGGCGATCACCTTGATGAGCGCGAACCAGAATTCCGCCTCGCCAAAGCCGCGGGCGGACATGGCGTTCAGCCCGAACGTGATCGCCAGGAACAACGCGCTCCAGTAGAAACCGGGCACGTCGGGAAACCAGTACGCCATCACAAGCTGCGCCGCCACCAGGTCCACCGCGACGGTAACCGCCCAGTTGTACCAATAGTTCCACCCCAGCGCGAAGCCGAAACCATCCTCGACGTAGCGCGCGCCGTAGGTCGAAAACGAACCGGATACGGGCATGGCGGCCGCCAGTTCGCCCAGGCTGGTCATCAGGAAATAGACCATGATGCCGATCAGCTCATAGCCCAACAGCGCGCCGCCCGGCCCGGCCTTGGCGATGGTCGCGCCGGACGCCACGAACAGGCCGGTGCCGATCGACCCGCCCACCGCGATCATGGTCAGGTGGCGCGCGGACAGCGTGCGCCGCAATTCGGACGGCCTGCCCGCCTGCGCGTTGCGCGTGCCGCCGGAGCGGCGGTCATCGTGTTCCGATGGAGCCAAAATGCGTTCCTTCACGTCTGGATGGCGCTCGCGCAACGCCGCGCGAACGCCCTGGGATTACCGAGCAACGCGCGAGAATAGCGCAATCGGCCCCGACATGAAAAATCGCAGGCTGCGGGGGACGGATCAGCCGTTCAGCCTTCCGGCAGCGGCCCGTTTATTGAAACGCTGTTTCCATGAACGTGCGCAGCTTGCGTGAATGCAGGCGTTCGGGCGGCATGTCGCGCAGGCGCTCCAGCGCCCGGATGCCAATCTCCAGATGCTGGTTGACCTGACGCCGGTAGAAAGCGCTGGCCATGCCTGGCAATTTCAGTTCGCCGTGCAACGGCTTGTCGGACACGCACAGCAAGGTGCCGTAAGGCACCCGGAAACGAAAGCCGTTGGCCGCGATGGTGGCCGATTCCATGTCCAGCGCAATCGCGCGTGACTGCGCAAAGCGTTCCACCAGATCGACGTGGTCGCGCAACTCCCAGTTGCGGTTGTCGATTGTGGCGACGGTGCCCGTGCGCATGATGCGCTTCAGGTCCCACCCGGACAGCCCGGCCACTTCTTCGACCGCCTGCTCCAGCGCCACCTGCACCTCCGCCAGCGCCGGGACCGGCACCCAGGTGGGCAGATCGTCGTCCAGGACATGGTCTTCCCGGACGTAGCCGTGCGCCAGGACATAGTCGCCCAGCCGCTGGGAATCCCGCAGGCCCGCGCAATGGCCCAGCATCAGCCAGGCGTGCGGGCGCAGCACGGCGATGTGGTCAGTGATTGTCTTGGCGTTGGACGGCCCCACGCCGATATTGACCAGCGTGATGCCGGAATGATCGCCGCGCACCAGGTGATAGGCGGGCATCTGCGGCAGGCGCACCGGCTGGACTTCATCGCCAGGAC
>JAEYVD010000672.1 GCA_023432075.1 Pseudomonadota bacterium
GAGCCCGTCATGTCGGTGATGGGCTTGCCGATGGCTTGTTCGGCGATGCGCTTGGGCATCATGAACGGCGCGGTGCCGGTGGGCTTGGACAGGGCGCGCAGCGCCAGGTCCGTGGGTTCCTTCATGACGATGCGAAAGCTCTTGTCGTCGATGACTTCGATCTTGTCGGTGAACTTGAGCAGCGTGCGGCCCATGCCGTCGCCGGCGGCCCAGCGCTTGATCGACGCCACGCAGTCCTCGGCGGTCACCGGCTGGCCGTCATGCCATTTTTGGCCCGGGCGCAGCGTCATGGTGTAGGTCTTGCCGTCGGGCGAGACTTCCCACTTCTCAAGCATCTGCGGCTGCACCTTGTTGTCGGCGTCGGTGGCCAGCAAGGTGTCGTAGATCATGTAGCCATGCCACGTCGTGATGTAGGCGGTGGTGGCGTGCGGATCGGTCAGGCGCAGTGGCGAGTGCATCACCGTCTTGATGACGGTCTCGGCGTAGGCCCCGTGAGCCATCGCGAGAGTGACGCCGGCCAGCGCGGCCGCTCGGACAAACTTGAGCATGTATTTCCCCTTGAAGCGTTGTGAGCGGCGCATGGGCCGCTACGTCGTTGACGCGCCGCAGTTAAGCGGCGCGCGAGGGTCAGGCTGTCGCTGCAGACCGGCCGTCGAACACCGGCCCGCAAGGCGCCATTCTGATGCCGGGACGCAACCGTGTCCATGGTTGTTTTGCCGCATCCATCAGCATGGAACCGGGCGCCGCGCACACCAGGATCGTGTGCGCGATCGGGGTGAAATCGGCGCGAAAGTGCGCCGAACTCTTGACCACCAGGATCGCGGCGCGCGTGGGTTCCACGCCGGCAAAGCGGAACATCTCCTGGTCTGCCATTTGCACCTTGTTGGAGGCCAGGATGATGCGTACGCCACCGATGCGCAGGCACGCGCTGGGGCCCAGATCCATGTGAAAGCCGCGATAGAACGCACCATGCGTATCGAAGCGTCCATCGGAAGTTTTCTCGACGATGAACTCGGTGTCCAGGGGGGCGTCGTGGGGAATACCCGAATGTCCACCCAGTGCAATCCGAAGGGTATTTCCAGCGCCGGCGCGGTGCGCGGCCAGCGCGGCGGCCGGGTCCACAATCAGACCAATCGCCGTATCGCGCGCATCGTGGCGGATGAGTGCACGCAGGATGCCGGTGGTGTCGGAGCTGCCGCCCGCGCCCGGGTTGTCCTGCGCGTCGGCGATGATCACGGGCTTGGAGGCGTCGCGGGCAAGCCGCATCGCTTCCTCAACGGCTTCGTCGGGCGTATAGAGCTTGCCGCCGAAGTCCTGTTCCGCATTCTGCACCGCGCGCGTCATCTCGTCGGCGGCGGCGTCTGCTTCGGCTTGCGTCATGCCGTAGGCCCAGACCGTGGGCGCGCATTCCGGAAAGTCCGCGGCCGGAAACCCGGTCGCAAGGGAAATGCTGCTGGCCGCGCCGCGCGCCTCCAGATCGCCCAGCAGCTGGTACAGGCTGCGGGCCGGCTCGATGTCGGTGGACTGCCAGCACAGCGGAATCAGGAAGGGCAGGCTGCGCAGCGCCACGTAATGACGCGGCATGCCGCCCAACCGCTGCGCCAGCAGGTTTGCGGCGCGCTGGCCGGTCTCGGCCATGTCGATGTGGGGATAGGTGCGATAGCAGACCAGCGCATCGGCATGGCGCACCATCGCGCGAGTCACGTTGGCGTGCAGGTCCAGGCTGGCGACGATGGGCACATTGGGGCCGACCAGTTCACGCACGCGCTTGAGCAGTTCGCCTTCGCCGTCGTCCAGATGCTCGGTGACCATCGCGCCGTGCAGGTCCAGATACACGCCGTCCAGCGGCATCGCCTGCGACAGCCCTTGCAGAATCATCGCGCTGATGCGCTCGAACGCATCCCGGGTCACATGCCCGGAGGGGCTGGCCGCCGCCCACGTCGTGGGTATCAACGCATGCTCCCCCATGGCCTCGATAAATCCCGCCACCGGAATATTGGCCCCCGCCACCGCTTCGAACATCGCAGGGCCACTGACCAGCTTCGGCCACCCCCCACCCTTGTCCGCAAAATCCTCCCACGCCGCGCGCGACGGCGCGAACGTATTGGTCTCATGCTGAAAGCCGCCGATCCCGATGCGCATCAGGTTTCCCCCTGTCGTACAGATATTCGGAAGGCGCGGCGAGGCGCCGCGCCTGTTTCAGTGCATCGAGGCGCTAATCCATCACCCGCATCTCAATTCGAGATATCGCGTACGAGGCACAGCGCCACGACCTGGCAATGCGGTCCCAAGCGGGGTCGCGCGGATCCGTGCTCCGCCGGTCCGCTGCGACGCCCCCTGGGGGGAGACGCTGCGCGCCTCGGGGGAGCCATCTACTTCGCGACGGGCATCGTGAATTCGGCGCCCTTGGCGATGCTGTCGGGCCAGCGCTGCATCACGCTCTTGTAGCGCGAGTAAAAGCGGATGCCTTCCTCGCCGTAGGCGTGATGGTCGCCGAACAGCGAACGCTTCCAGCCGCCAAACGAGTGCCAGGCCATCGGCACGGGGATGGGCACGTTGATGCCCACCATGCCCACCTTGATCTGGCGGGCGAACGCGCGCGCCACGCCGCCGTCGGACGTGAAGCAAGCCACGCCGTTGCCGAACTCGTGCGCATTGATCAGC
>JAEYVD010000075.1 GCA_023432075.1 Pseudomonadota bacterium
GTTCGAGCCCAGCTCGGGGAGCCAAAAGAATGTTGGGCCGCTCACGCAAGTGAGCGGCCCTTTTGGTTTTTGCGGCGCGGCGCCTTTGCGCGCTCATCAAGGGGTCGAATCGGCATGAGTGACGACAAGCGCGTGGGCGTGACCGTGGTGTCCGGCTTCCTGGGTAGCGGAAAGACGTCGCTGCTCAATCGGCTGTTGCAAGA
Source organism: Pseudomonadota bacterium (assembly GCA_023432075.1). Classification (GTDB taxonomy): domain Bacteria; phylum Pseudomonadota; class Gammaproteobacteria; order Burkholderiales; family Burkholderiaceae_B; genus Achromobacter. The sequence goes on from JAEYVD010000075.1 coordinate 204, forward strand.
ACCCGCCTATGCCGGCGCGGTGGTCATCGTCAACGAGTATGGCGATATCGGCGTCGATCACCATCTGGTCCGGCTCGCTCCGGACAATGTTGTGTTGGTCGAGGGCGGCTGTCTTTGTTGCGTCGTCAGCGGCTCGGTGGTCGACACCTTGCGCGATCTGTTCATGTCGGCGCTGGGGCGCAAGATCAAGCCGTTCCGGCACGTCATCATCGAAACCAGCGGCCTCGCGGATCCGGCGCCCATTCTCTTCACGCTCAAGCACGATCGGTTTCTGGCCGAACGCTACGTGTATCGGGGCGCAATTGTGGTGGTGTCGGCGACGCAGGGCGCCGGGCAGTTGCAGGCGCAGCCCGAGGCGGCCCGGCAGCTGGCGCTTGCCGATACGGTCGTCATCAGCAAATCCGACTTGACCAGTGCGGCGCAATTGCACGAGACCGAGCAGGCGGTCGCCGCCATCAACCCCGGCGCGCGTCGGTGCGTGCAGCGCCCCGACGCGCCGCTTGCCCTCATGCTGCGCGAGGCGCCGGATCTTTTTGCGCGGCAGGACGGGGTGATTGCCGCCCATTGGCTTCAGGCCTTTTCCACGCCCGTGGGCGCGCGGCATGCGGACGTCGGCAGTGTGTCGATCGTGTTGCGGGCGCCCGTCGGGCGGGCCGCGTTCCTGGCAGGCATTGCGCGGATCCAGGAGGCTTACGGGCAGGGCTTGCTCAGAATGAAGGGGCTGGTCTGTTTCGAAGGCGAAACGTTGCCCTGCGAGGTGCACGGTGTGCATGGCGAGTTGTACCCGCTGCAAGCCTTGCGCGCATGGCCGGATGTCTCGCGCGATTCGCGGCTGGTGTTCATCGTGCGGGGCGTGGCGCAGAAGGAAGTGGCCGCGGCCGTGCGCGGGGCGCTGGGCCAGCCTGCTGCCTGATCCTTTCGAAGGACCCCGTTTCATTGATCGATATTCCGTTGCGGATGCGGCGCGGAAATACGGTATAACCGGTACGGTCTGATGCCCGTGCCGAGACAAAGATGGATCGACTGAAAGCCATGCAGGTGTTCGTCGAGGTTGCCGACCGGGGCAGCCTGTCGGCGGCCGCCGTCCATCTGGACATGTCCCGGGCCATGGTGTCCCGCTACCTGGCCGAGATGGAGCAATGGGTAGGCGTGCGTCTTTTGCATCGCACCACGCGTCGCCTCAGCCTGACGCCTGCCGGCGCCGAAACGCTGCCGCGCTGCCGCCAGATGCTGGATATGGTGGGCGACCTGCATAGCGCCGTCGCCACCCCCGAGGACACGCCCCGCGGCCTGCTGCGCATCACCACCAGCATGTCCTTTGGCGCCCGTCATCTGGCGCCGGCCGTCACCGACTATGTCAAGCGGCACCCCGGCACGTCGGTCGACCTGATGTTGGTCGAGCGGGCGGTCAATCTGGTGGAAGAGCGCGTCGATCTCGCCGTGCGCATCACCAACGACCTGGATCCGAACCTGATTGCGCGCAAGCTGGCCGTGTGCCGCTCCGTGGTCTGCGCATCCCCGGATTATCTGGCGCGCGAAGGCGTGCCGGCGCGCATTGAAGACCTATCGCTGCGCAACTGCCTGACGCATTCCTATTTCGGCAAGAGCCTGTGGCGTTTCGAGCGCGATGGCGAGCCGGTCGACGTGCCGGTGGGCGGCAGCATCAGCGCCAACGAAGTGTCGGTATTGTCATCCGCCGCGGTGGAGGGGGCGGGCATCGCCATGTTGCCCACCTACTACGCGGCCGAATACATTGCGTCCGGCAAGCTGCAGGTCATCCTGCCTCAGTGCAAGCCTCAGGAGCTTGGCATTTATGGTGTTTACGCGTCGCGCCGCCAGATGCCCCTTATTCTGCGTTCGATGTTGGATTATCTTGCCGACCGGCTGGGATCGGCGCCGTGGGACAAGCCGGCGGCCTAGGCTAAGGGTGTGCCGCAGCGTGGGGGCGGGATATTGAGGGCGCGATATATGGCGGTATAATTTGCCGGCATTTGACCCAAAAAAACCTAAGAATCGTTCCGGCCTGATTGCAGGCCGGCGCAATCCGCAGCTCGGCTCGGTTTGTGCAAGGGGGGGGCGTGCCAGTCTTGCAGCGGCGATATTGCGTCGCACGGCGGTGGCCGATGCCTGTTGGTTCTAGTCTTTGCTTTCAAAAATTTCGCGGATAACGCTAAGTGCCGGTGGTTCCGGCGCGTTCCGCGGCCATATTGGCGATCGGCGGCAGCAATGCTGGCGCCAGCTTTTCCAGATTTAGCTCAGACGTTTGCCGCAGCTGCGCAGCAGTGGCAGGCATTCTGCCTTACGGGCGCCGGCGCGGCGGTTTCGCGCAGGGCCGCGCCGCGAGGCCCGGGCGTGGCGGTAAAACAGGAACCCAGTGACAATTTCGCAAGCCAACATCGACTGTTGCGCCGCCGCCCACGCGGCGGCCCGGATGTTTGCGGGCACAGATGCGTCTGCTGCGGGTTTCTTGCGCGTTCAAACCGGCGGCGCAAATGAAAAAGGCCCGGCGAATGCCGAGCCTTCATCAAATTGGTTGCGGGGGCAGGATTTGAACCTACGACCTTCGGGTTATGAGCCCGACGAGCTGCCAGACTGCTCCACCCCGCGT
>JAEYVD010000727.1 GCA_023432075.1 Pseudomonadota bacterium
CGAGGACGTCCAGCCGCGCGAGCGGATCGCGCTGCGGCTGGAACGAGGAGGACCGCGCCACGCTTTCCAGCAGGTTCACGGCGGCCACGCCGCCCAGGCGGCCCGCGGCCGGCGCCAGCGCCGAAAAACTGCCGAGCGCATCGCCCAGCGCGCCCATGACCTGGTAACCCACGCTGTCGAGCGGGGCTTCGCCGGGAAAGCCCAGCGCCGTCAAGGCGGCCTTCATGCGCAGCATCCAGACGTCGCACGTGGCCTGGCGGCCGCCTTGCGTCCAGATTTCCATGGCGTGGTCCCACGCCTGCGCCAACGCCGGCAGATCTGCAAGCAACTTGCGCCATGCTTGCGGGGCGACATGCAATTGCCCCTGGCGCCGCCAGCGCGCGTCGATGGCCGCAAGCCGCGCGCGGTCGCGCACGTCGCCGGCGCAATGGCCCGCGAGCAGCGCGGCGCCCAGGGTGCCCACGCCACAGCCCTTGCCCGGCGCGCACTCGGCCAGCGCCCGCAGCCAGGCCAACGCGGCGCGAGCCATGGGCCATTCGTCGAGCGGCCGGCCCACGGCAACGTTGAACGCAAACGCAGGCGCGCCGTCGCGCCCGGCCAGCGCCTGGCTTAGCACGCGGCGCGCGAAGGGGGATTCGGCTTCGAGTTGCGGCGACACGATGGCATAACGCCCGGCGGGATCGGACTTCAAACGGCTAGCCGCCCAGTCGGCCGCGGCGCGCCATTCGGCGCCCTGATCCGCAGCCTCGAAGCGCTGCGCCACTGCCGCCACACGGTGGGTGTCGCGCCATTGCGCCACGTGCGTGCCCTGCGCCTCGAATGCGTGCAGCAGGCGCTGAAAGCGGGGCGAGATATCGGTAAAGCCGGCAAGCACTAGTTGCCGCGGCGTGGCAAGGCGTCCGGCTTCGAGGGCGCGCAGCACGCGCGCGTAACCCTGGTTGGCGTCTTCGGCATCGATGCCGGCCAGCGTGTGGCGATAGCGCTCGCGCCAGCGCGCAAAGCCGCGGTATTCGTCGGTGTCCGCGCCGGACGGCACCTGCAGCGCCCATTCGTCCATCAGCAGGTCCGCATCCATGGACAGCCGCGCCGCCTGACTGGCATCCAGCAGGACGCGTTCGGCTTCTTCGAGGCGGATGGCTTCGGTCCAGACGAGCTGCGTGGCGAAACTGTCCAGCCGGTAGGCGGGCACGTCTTCGTCGGATTCGAACGCGAGTTCGTTGGCGGATTCAGCGAGCCAGGCGGACAGCGGCAGGATGCGCGGCAGCTCGCTGACCTGGCGTTCCTGGCGCAGCAAACCGGCGAGCTCAAGCGTAAGGCGGCGCGACAAGCGGTTGTTCACCGTCAGCACTAGCGTGTCTGCCGCGGGCAGACTGGCGATGTCCGGCAACGAGAGATCGGAGTAGGAAGGCGCTGCGTCCTGCATGGTCATCCAAGGGCGCGCACGGCAGGCAGCCGCGCGACGCAAAGCAATGAAAAAGGCGGAGAAAATCTCCGCCGTAGGATACCGCGAGGCGGCCGCCGCAACGCGCCGGTTACGGTAAGCCGAGCCCTGTCAAAACCCGCAGAGTGCAGCCAGGTTTTCCCAGTGGATCTGCATCTCGGGCGTGGTGTACCCCCAGAACGCAAGCCCGAGCACCGCGGCCAGCGCCAGCACGCCCACCGCTCGCCAGCCTTTGCGGCGAGGCAGGTCGGGTTGCGGTCCGTGGGTCATGGCAGCGTTCCGGCAGGTCGCGGTCAGGCCGCGGCGGGCTGCGCCGGCGCGACCGGCTGTTCACGCACGGGCAGGCACAGCAGCGCCGCAATGACGGCCAGCGCGACGCCCAGCCACCAGACCAGATCGTAGCTGCCGGTCTTGGCATACGCATAGCCGCCCAGCCATACGCCAATGAAGCTGCCCAACTGATGGCCGAGGAACACGATGCCCGACAACGTGGCCGCATAGCGCAAACCATAGATCTGGCCAATGAGGCCTTGCGTCAGCGGCACGGTGCCCAGCCAGAACAATCCCATCCATGCCGCGAAGGCGTACAGCACCCACGGCGTCAGCGGCACCGACAGCAGCAACAGGATGCCGAACGCGCGCATGAAGTACACCACCGCAAGCAGCCGCTTCTTGCTGTACTTGCCACCCAGCTTGCCGGCGTAGAAGGAGCCCAGGACGTTGAACAAGCCGATGAGCGCGATCGCGGTGGCGCCCTGCCCGGCCGTCAGCCCGCCGTCGGTCACATAGGCCGGCAAGTGCAGCGTGATGAACGCGGTGTGAAAGCCGCAGACGAAGTAGCTCCAGAACAGAAAGTGGAACGACGGATGGCGCACGGCCTGCTTGATGGCGGTGCCCAGCGACTGATGCGGACCGGTGTGCGCTTGCGGGCGGCCACGCAGGAAATACGCCAGCGGCGCGCCGCAAGCGACAAAGAGCGACAGCACCCAGAGCACGCCCGTCCAGTCCAGCCCGCTGATGAGCAGTTGCCCGGTCGGCACCACGGCAAACTGGCCCAGCGAGCCGCCCGCGCTGGCGATGCCCATCGCCGTGCTGCGGTAGGCGGGCGGCACGGCGCGCGCGACGACCGGCAAGATGACGGGGAACGTGGTGCCCGCCTGTCCCAGTCCGACCAGCACGCCCGCAGTCAGGTAAAGCGTGGCCTCGTCGGTGGCAAAGCGCGTGCCGATCAGGCCCAGCATGTACAGCACCGCGCCCAGCGCAATGGTTCGGCCCGAACCGTAACGAT
>JAEYVD010000740.1 GCA_023432075.1 Pseudomonadota bacterium
GCACCTGGTCGCGGCCGAACGTGGCCGGCGGGGGCAGCGTGTCGGGCAGCGGCGTGCCCACCACCAGGACCAGCGCGTTCATGGCCTGCGCGCGGGCGCGGGGCAGTTGCGCCAGGTCGGCAGAGGCCGTGTCCAGCAGCGACTTGGACTGGTTCAGGTCCAGTTCGGAGGCCACGCCGCCGTCGAAGCGGCGCTTGACCAGGTCATACGATTCCTGGCGCGAGGCCAGCGTGCGCTGCGTCAGGTCCAGCTGGACCTCGGCGGCGCGCAGGTTGAAATACGACTGCGCGACCGAACCCACCAAGGTGATGTGAACGGTCTTTTGCGCCTGCTCGGTCGACAGGTACTGCTGGTACGCGGCTTCGGACAAGTTGCGCAGGCGGCCGAACAGGTCGATTTCGAACGTGGTCAGGCCGATGCCGGCCTGATAGGAACTGCTGATCGAGCTGGAATCCGGACCGCCGGGCCGCATGTTGGCCGGCAGGTGCTGGCGCTGGCCCTGGATGCCGGCGCCGATGCTGGGCCACTGCGCGCCGCGCTGGATGCCGTATTGCGCCCGGGCCTCTTCGACGCGCTGGACCGCGACGCGCAGGTCGCGGTTGTTGACCAGCGCAAGCTCGATAAGGGCCTGCAGGCGCGGATCGCGGAAGAATTCGCGCCAGCCCAGGTCCGCCGCAGGTGTGCCGGCCTGCGGCACGACGTCGGCGGCGGGCTGCGAGCCCAGCGTGGTGGCGCGCGAGTACGCGCCGTATTGCACCTTGGGCTGATCCGGCCACGCCGGGCTGACCGGCGCGTCGGGACGCTTGTAATCGGGCGCCAGCGAGCAGCCGGCCAACGCCACCGCCACAAAGGCGGACAAGGCGGTCTGTCTGAACATCAGGGCTTTCATTCCTTGCCCTCCTGGCCACCAGTGGGTTGTGCGGTCTGCGGCGTTGCCGGGGCAGCGCCCTTTTCGGCCGCCGCCTTCTTTTCGGCCTGCTCCTGCTCGAAGGCGCGCAGTTCGGCGCCGAGCAGACGCGGGCGGGTCTTGAACAGGCCCAGCACCACCACGAAGAATGTCGGAACAAAGATCACGGCGAACGGCGTGGCGGCCAGCATGCCGCCCAGCACGCCCAGGCCCACCGCGCGCTGGCTGGCCGCGCCCGCGCCGGTGGCCAGCGCCAGCGGAATCACGCCCAGGATGAACGCCAGCGACGTCATCAGGATGGGCCGGAAGCGCAATCGCGCGGCCTCTACCGCGGATTCGTACAGGCCCATGCCGCGCGCGTACTGGTCCTTGGCGAATTCCACGATAAGAATGGCGTTTTTGGCCGCCAGCCCGATCACGGTCACCATGCCGACCTGGAAGTACACGTCGTTGGACATGCCCAGCGCACTGACCAGCGCCACCGCGCCCAGCATGCCCAGCGGCACCACCAGCATGACGGAGATGGGGATGGCCCAGCTTTCATACAGCGCGGCCAGCACCAGGAACACCACGAGCAGCGACAGGCCCATCAGGATGGGGGCCTGGTTGCCGGCCTGCAATTCCTGGTACGACAGCCCCGTCCACTCGTACCCAAAGCCCTGCGGCAACTGGGAGACCAGGCGCTGCATTTCATCCATGGCCTCGCCGGTGGAATAGCCGGGCGCCGAACTGCCGCCGATCCGCATGGATTCGTAGCTGTTGTAGCGCACCACCTGCACCGGCCCCTGCACCCATTCCGCCGACACGAACGTCGACAGCGGCACCATCCCGCCCTGCGCGTTGCGGGCGTTCAGCTTGAGCACGTCGGACAATTGCATGCGGTACGGCGCGTCGGCCTGAACCCAGATGTTCTGCATCCGGCCCATATTGGGGAATTTGCTCAGGTAGGCCGAGCCAACCGCGGTCGAAATGAGCGATGCGGCTTCATTGAAGTCCACACCCAGCGCGGCCGCCTTGTCGCGGTCGATGTTCAGCGTGAGCTGCGTGCCGGCAGACAGGCCCGTGATACGGACCTGCGACAGCACGGGGCTCTTCATGGCCTCGCCCATCAGTTGCGCGGTGGCAGCCGCCAGCGCCTCGGTGCCCGCCGCGCCACGATCCTGCAGGCGCAGGTCGAAACCGGTGGCGTTGCCCAGCGACGAGATGGCCGGCGGCACCAGCGTGAACACTTGCGCGTCATGGATCCCCATGAGCTGCTTTTCAAAGGCGGTGAAGGCGATCGCGCCGGCTGAATCCTGGCGCTCCTTGCGGTCCTTGAAGTCCTTGAGCGTGGTGAAGGCAATAGCCGCGTTCAAACCGTTGCCGTTGAAGCTGTAGCCCTGAACGGCAATGATGTTCTCGACGGCGGGAATGCCCTGGAAGTACTTCTCGACTTGCTCGATGACCTCGACGGTGCGGTTCGCGCTGGCGCCGGTGGGCAGCTCGATGTTGCTGACCACGTAGCCCTGGTCTTCCTCGGGCAGAAACGACGAGGGCAGGCGCAGGTACAGCCAGCCCAGCAGCAGGACCAGCGCCAGGAACACCAGCATCATCCGGCCGCCCTTGTGCAGGATGCGCGACACCCAGTTCTGGTAGCCGTGCGTGGTGGCGTCGAACTTGCGGTTGAACCAGCCGAAAAAGCCCTTCTTGTCCTCGTGATGGCCCTTGGCCACCGGCTTGAGGATGGTGGCGCACAGCGCCGGCGTGAAGGTCAGCGCCAAGAGCGCCGAGAAGAAGATGGACACGGCCATGGCCACCGAGAACTGGCGGTAGATCACGCCCACCGACCCGCTCATGAAGGCCAGCGGCAGGAACACCGTCACCAGCACCAGCGTGATCCCGATGATGGCGCCGCTGATCTGCGGCATGGC
>JAEYVD010000781.1 GCA_023432075.1 Pseudomonadota bacterium
GCGCCACCGTGGCGGTGCACGAGGCGCCGTCGGCGCTGCGCGGCCAGGCCGGCGGCGACCGCCGCATGGCCGCGCTGCTCAAGCGCGCCGCCAAGCTGGCGCGCCAGGGCCTGCCCATGCTGTTGCAGGGCGAAACCGGCGTCGGCAAGGAGTACCTTGCGCGCGCCATCCACGATGAAAGCCGCCGCACCGGCCGCTTCGTGGCCGTCAATTGCGCCGCCATTCCCGAATCGCTGATCGAAAGCGAGTTGTTCGGTTACTTGCCGGGCGCCTACACCGGCGCTGCCCCCAAGGGCCGCAAGGGCCTCATCGAGGAGTCCGACGGCGGCACCCTCTTTCTGGACGAGATCGGCGACATGCCGCTGCCGCTGCAAAGCCGCCTGCTGCGCGTGCTGGCCGAGTCCGAGGTCACGCCAATCGGCGCCAACGCGCCGCGCGCACTGCGGCTGTCGCTGGTGTCGGCATCGCACCGAGACCTGGGCGCGCTGGTGCGCGAGGGGCGTTTTCGCGAAGACCTGTATTACCGCATCAATGCCGCCGCGCTCACCGTGCCGCCGCTGCGCGAACGCCAGGACCTGGACTGGCTGATCGCCCGCATGCTGGCCCGGCACCAGGATGAATCCGGCGCCCCCGCGTTGTCGCCCGCCGCGTTGACTGCCCTGAAAGCGCACGCGTGGCCGGGCAACATCCGCGAGCTGGCCAACGTCATCGCGGTGGCTGCCGCGCTGTGCGAACACGGCGTCATCCAGCCGCACGATCTGCCCGAAACCCTGGCGCCGGCGGCACCGGCGGGCTGCCCCGAGGAAGCCGCGCTGCGCGCGACACTGGCCGGTTGCGCGGGCAACGTATCGGAAGCGGCACGGCGTCTGGGCGTGGACCGCTCCACGGTGCATCGGCAGATGCGGCGCTACGGACTGACCTCGCGCCGCTGACGTCGCGGCGTTGCACCACGGGATGGCGCCACAGCGTCGCGCCACACGTGAGGCATCGCGCCACACTCACGTCCCGCCCCGGCCCGCGCGCGCCGGGGCATCCGCCGCCCGCCGCACCTGGCATGGCAATTGCATGTCCCTGATCGGCGTCCACTTTCCGGCACAGGATGGGGCCGCCGCCGAAGCACCGGATCGCCGGATCGCCGGACCGCCGGACCGCCGGGCCGCTTCGTCCGCCACGACAATGACCGCCCGCCCCCGGGCAAGGAGACATGACATGCCGATCGACCACGCTGCCGACGCCGCCTTGGACGCGTTGCTCGCGCAGCTGAACACTGCGCTGGGCAACAAGGACATCGATGCCGTCGCCCGGATGTTCCAGGACGAATGCTACTGGCGCGACCTGGTGCTGTTTTCCTGGAACCTGCGCACGCTGGAGGGCCAGGACCAGATCCGCGACATGCTGGCGGATCAGTTGAAAGCGGTCGAGCCGGTGCGCTTCACGCGCGACGAGGCCGAAGCCTCCACCGACGACGGCGGCCTGCTGCAAGGCTGGTTCCACGTCGACACCAATCTCGCGCGTGGCTACGGCCACATCCGCGTGAAGGACGGCAAGATCTGGACACTGCTCACCACGATGTCGGAACTGAAGGGCCACGAAGAGCCGAGCGGCGCGCGCCGGCCCATGGGCGCCCAGCACGGCAGCAGCCGCGAGCGCCAGACCTGGCTGGAAAAGCGCGAGCGCGAAGCCGCCGAGCTGGGCTACGAGACGCAGCCGTACGTGCTGATCATCGGCGGCGGCCAGGGCGGCATCGCGCTGGGCGCGCGGCTGCGCCAGCTCGATGTGCCCACGCTCATCATCGAAAAGAACGAGCGCGCCGGCGACAGCTGGAGGAAGCGCTACAAGTCGCTGTGCCTGCACGACCCGGTCTGGTACGACCACCTGCCCTACATCCCGTTTCCGGAAAACTGGCCCGTCTTCGCGCCCAAGGACAAGATCGGCGACTGGCTCGAGATGTACACCAAGGTGATGGAGCTGAACTATTGGACCTCCACCGTGTGCGAGTCGGCGCGCTACGACGAGGACAAAAAGGAGTGGGAGGTCAAGGTCGTGCGCGATGGCAAGCCCGTGGTGCTGCGGCCCAAGCAGCTGGTGCTGGCCACCGGCATGTCGGGCAAGCCCAACGTGCCCAGTTTCCCCGGACAGGACGAGTTCCAGGGTGAACAGCAGCATTCCTCGCGCCACCCGGGGCCCGATGCCTACCGCGGCAAGAACGTCGTCGTCATCGGCGCCAACAATTCGGCCCACGACATCTGCGCGGCGCTATGGGAAGGCGGCGCCAACGTCACGATGGTGCAACGCTCCTCCACGCACATCGTGCGCTCCGAGACCCTGATGGACATCGGGCTGGGCGGACTGTATTCGGAGCAGGCGCTGGCCAATGGCATGACCACCCGCAAGGCCGATCTGACCTTCGCGTCCGTGCCCTACAAGATCCTGGCGCAGTTCCAGATCCCGCTCTACGAGCAGATGCGCGAGCGCGACGCCGAGTTCTACCAGAAGCTGGAAGCCGCGGGCTTCATGCTGGATTGGGGCGACGACGGCTCCGGCCTCTTCATGAAATACCTGCGGCGCGGCTCGGGCTACTACATCGACGTGGGCGCGTGCGATCTCATCATCGACGGCAGCATCAAGCTGCAATCGCGCACGGACGTCAGCCGGCTCACGCGCGACGCCGTCGTGCTGACCAACGGCGTCACCCTGCCCGCCGACCTGGTGGTCTACGCGACCGGCTACGGCTCGATGAACGGCTGGGCGGCGGACTTGATCAGCCCCGAGGTGGCAGACAAGGTCGGCAAGTGCTGGGGATTGGGATCGGCCACCACCAAGGATCCGGGACCGTGGGAAGGCGAACAGCGCAACATGTGGAAGCCCACGCAGCAGGAAGCACTGTGGTTTCACGGCGGCAACCTGCATCAGTCGCGCCATTATTCCCAGTATCTGTCCCTGCAATTGAAGGCCCGCCACGCGGGCATCCCCGTGCAGGTGTATGGGATGCAGGCGGTGCACCACCAGCGGTAGGCGGTCGGGACGCGGCGCAAGCGGGCGCCCCCCGGCCG
>JAEYVD010000790.1 GCA_023432075.1 Pseudomonadota bacterium
GGCGAACCCGATTTCTCGACGCCCGAGCACATCCGGCAGGCCGCGACGGCCGCCATGAACCGCGGCGAAACCAAGTATCCGCCGGCGCAGGGCACGCTCGCCCTGCGCAAGGCCGCGGCCGCGCACCTGCTGGAAGCGACCGGCGTGACGTACCCGGCTTCGCGAGTCATCGTCAGCACCGGCGCCAAGCTGGTGATCTTCAACGGGCTGGCCGCCACGCTGAACGATGGCGACGAAGTGCTGATTCCCGCGCCGTTCTGGGTGTCTTATCCGGACATGGTGCTGGTCAACGGCGGCGTGCCGGTGGCGGTGGAAACGTCGCCCGCCGGCGACTACAAGGTCACGCCCGACGCCCTGGAACGCGCCATCACGCCGCGCACCAAGTGGCTGATGATGAACGCGCCCAGCAACCCGACCGGATCGGTCTATACCGCTGAAGAACTGCGCGGCCTGACCGAGGTCCTGGCGCGTCATCCGCACGTCTGGCTGATGACCGACGACATCTACGCGCGCCTGAACTTCACCGGCGAGCCGACGGTGCATCCGCTGCAGGTGGCGCCGGAACTGGCCGAACGCACCCTCGTGGTCAACGGCGTGTCCAAGGCCTATGCCATGACGGGCTGGCGCATCGGCTACGGCGCCGGTCCCGACGAGCTCATCAAGGCGATGGCGATCCTGCAATCGCAAAGCACGTCGGGCGCCTCGTCGGTCAGCCAGGCGGCCGCGTTGCAAGCCCTGACGGGCCCGCAAGACTGCGTCGTGGAATTTGCCAAGGTGTTTCGCGAACGTCGCGACCTGGCGATCGCCGAATTGTCGGGTACGCCGGGCCTGGACATCGTGGTGCCGCAGGGCGCGTTCTATGTCTTTCCGGATTGCTCGGGCCTTTTGGGCAAGAAGACGCCGGCCGGCGACGTGATCGCCAGCGATACCGACCTGACGCACTACCTGCTGCGCGAAGCGGGCGTGGCGGTCATCGACGGTCACGCCTACGGCGCGCCGGGCACGTTCCGGCTGTCGTTCGCGGCCTCGCTGGACGATATCCGTCAAGGTTGCGCCGCCATTCGCGAGGCGTGCGCCAAACTGGCCTGATACCCGATACCCGCCGGACCTCGACGGTCCGGCGTTGATCGATTCAACGCCATCGACTCCACGTCAGCGATTCAACGTCCTATTCAGTCTGTTCACCAAACAACCAATCAAGGGGAATGAACCATGAAGCGTCACACTTTTTTTGCCGCCTGCCTGGGCCTGGCTTCGCTGGCCGCGGGCGGATTGGCCCACGCCGACCAGCTTGACGACATCAAGGCGCGCGGCGAGCTGGTTTGCGGCACGTTGGGCACGTCGCAACCGTTCAGTTTCCAGGACGCCGCGACGCGCCAGCTGGTGGGCTATGACGTGGACGTCTGCAAGCTGGTCGCCGACAAGCTGGGCGTGAAGGTCAACTACAAGCTGCTGTCGGTGGCGGCGCGCGTACCCGAACTGAACGAAGGGCGCGTGGACATTCTGGCCGCCAACCTGGGCTATTCGCCCGACCGCGCCCAGCAGATCGCCTTCAGCCACTCGTACTACGTCAGCCCGCAAAAGCTGATGGTGCGCAAGGATTCCGGCCTGGATTCGATCGAGGCCCTGAACGGCCGCCGCATCGGTGCGACCAAGGGGTCCAGCTCCGAGCGCGAGATCAAGCGCATTCTGGACAAGTCGCAGGTGATTGGCTACGGCGACAGCTCGGCCACGTACCTTGCCCTGCAGCAGAAGAAGGTGGACGCGCAGTTCGCTTCCGAGCTCGTGCTGGTGCGCCTGGTGCTGCAAAGCCCGCCGACCGCGCCGGTCAGCGTCATCCCCAAGGCGGTGTTCGATGAGCCCTGGGGCCTGGGCGTGCGCAAGTCCGAGCCGCGCTTCCTGGAAACGGTGAACCAGGCGCTGGACGAGGCCGAAACTTCCGGCGCGGCAGCCAAGCTGTTCGACAAGTGGTTTGGCCCCGAGACGCCGTACAAGCTGGAACGCAGCTTCAAGATCGGCCCGATCGCCGGCTGAGGCACGAACCCGGGCGTTTCCCTCGCCACTCCCGTCACGGCTTCGGCGCGTCCCGCAAGGCGGCGCGCGCGAAGCCGTGATGCTTGGCGCCGCGCGCCCGATCGCAGGAGATTGACAGGTTTATGAGCTTTCTAGACGCTTCCCAATACCAGCTGCTGCTCAGCGGCATGGCGGTCACCGTGCAGCTGTTCCTGGTTGCATGGGTCATGGCGTTCACCATCGCGGTGACGCTGGTGGTGGTGCGCGCCACCAATCTGGCGCCGTGCCGCTGGCTGGTCGACGCCTATGTGGAATATCACCGCAACGTGCCCCTGCTGGTGCAGGTGCTGTTCTGGTATTTCGGCATGCCCGAATTGCTGCCCGAAGGGTTCCGCATGTGGCTGTACGCGCACAACGCCGAAATGTCGCTGGCGGCGATCGCGTTGGCGCTGGGGTCGGCCGCCTATATCGCCGAAGACATCCGCAGCGGCCTGCGCGCCATTCCCGGCACCCAGTTCGAGGCCGCCCGCGCGCTGGGCGCCAGCTATCTGCAATGCATGCGCTTCGTGATCGTGCCGCAGGCGCTGCGCATCTCCATCCCGCCGCTGGTCGGGCGCGCGCTGCTGCTGTTCAAGAACACCAGCGTGGCCATGGCGATCGGCGTGATGGAGCTGACCTACCAGGCGCGAGAAATCGAAAACGAGACCTACCGCACCTTCGCCACCTTCGGCGCGGCGACGATCATGTACCTGCTGGGATCGTTCCTGATCATGGCTTTCGGATCGCGCATCTACGCCCGTTATCGTCTGAACCGCGGAGGCCACGGTGCTTGATCTGCTGATGCAATACTGGCCCACGCTGCTCGTGGGCCAATACCCCAACGGTCCGCTGGGCGGACTGGCGCTGACCCTCATCCTGGCCGCGCTGGGCCTGGCGATGTCCCTGCCGCTGGCGCTGTTGATCGCGCTGGCGCGTGTCAGTCCCTACGGCTGGCTGCGCACGGCCAGCAAGGCCCTGGTCAATGTGGTGCGCGGCATGCCGCTGCTCATGCTGATCTTCTGGGCTTACTTCGTCGTGCCCAAGATCACCGGGCAGGTGGTCAGCGGCTTCTGGACGCTGATCTTTGCGCTGGTGGTCTATGAAAGCGCCTACCTGTCCGAGGTGATCCGGTCGGGCATCGAGGCGGTGCCGCGCGGGCAGATCGAAGCCTCGCGCTCGCTGGGCGTGGGCTACTGGACGACGATGCGCAAGGTGGTGCTGCCGCAGGCGCTGTTCAACGTGCTGCCCAGCATGACCAGCCAGTTCGTGTCCACCATCAAGGAAACGTCGCTGGGCTATGTCATCAGCGTCAACGAACTGACTTTTGCCGCCAACCAGGTCAACAACCTCGTGCTGACGCAGCCGCTGCAGGTGTTCGGCATTCTGGCCATCATCTACTTCTTGGTGTGCTTCAGCCTGAGCCGCGGCTTGAGCTGGCTGGACCTGCGCATCCGCCGCTCGCGGGCCATGGCTTAAAGGAACAAAACATGATCAATCTCGAAAAAGTGAACAAGTGGTACGGCGAGCATCATGTGCTCAAGGACGTGGATCTGTCGGTGGCGCGCGGTGAGGTGCTGGTGATTTGCGGCCCGTCCGGGTCGGGCAAGTCCACCATGATCCGCACGATCAACCGGCTGGAGCCCATCGAGAAGGGCCGCATCCTGATCGACGGCCAGGACATCTACCAGAAGGGCGCGAACCTGAACGCCCTGCGCCAGAAGATCGGCTTCGTGTTTCAGCAGTTCAACCTGTTTCCGCACATGAGCGTGCTGGAGAACGTGATCTTCGCGCCGGTGAACATCCGCAAGCAGCCGCGCAAGCAGGCCGTGGATCTGGCGCGCAGCCTGCTCGACCGCGTGGGGCTGGCGCACAAGATCGACGCCTATCCGGGATCGCTGTCGGGCGGCCAGCAGCAGCGGGTGGCGATTGCGCGCGCGCTGGCCCTGCAGCCGCCGGTCATGCTGTTCGACGAACCGACCAGCGCGCTCGACCCGGAGATGGTGGGCGAGGTGCTGCAGGTGATGAAGAGCCTGGCCAAGGACGGCATGACGATGGTGTGCGTGACGCACGAAATGGGCTTTGCGCGCGACGTCTGCGACCGCGTGGTGTTCATGGACGCGGGCGAGATCCTGGAGATGGACACGCCCGAGCGCTTCTTCAGCGCGCCGGCGCATCCGCGCGCGCAGCGCTTCCTGGCGGACATCCTGCACCCGCGGGGATGATCCGGGCCGTGCGGCCTCGGTGGTAATGTTGGGGGTTTCCATGCGCTTTTCTTCGACCGCGGCGATGTACACCCTCAAACAGCTGGAGGCCTTTTATTGGAGTTCCGAACTGGGCAGCTTCAGCGCGTCGTCGCGCAAGCTGCACACCACCCAATCGGCCGTGGCCAAACGGGTGGGCGAACTCGAGGCCTTTGCGGGCGCGCCCCTGTTCGAGCGGCGGGCCAAGAAACTTCTGTTGACCCCCCAGGGCCGCAAGCTCTTTGAGCTGGCAAGCCAGATGCTGGAGCTGAACAGCCGGATTGTCCAGAACATGGCCGATCCGGCCAGCTTTGAAGGCGTGGTGCGGCTGGGCGTGACGGAACTGGTCGGCATGACCTGGCTGGCCGGGCTGATCAAGCAGATCAGCCAGCGCTACCCGCGCGTGCAGCTGATGCCCGAGATCGATGGCGGCATTACGCTTTACGAGCGGCTGGAGCAGGACGAACTGGACCTGGCGATCATGCCGGGTCCTTTCTGGGGCTATCAGTACGATTGCACGCACCTGGGCGCGGTCACCAACGTATGGATGGCCAGCCCGGCGCTGGACATCGATGTCGCCGCCGCGCTGACGCCGCAGGACCTGGCGCCGTACCCCGTCATTTCGCAGCCCACCAATTCCGCGCTATCGCACTTGTATGACGCGTGGTTCGCCGAGCAGGGGATGCCGGTCAAGCGGGTGCTGACGTGCAACAGCCTGGGCATGATGGCCCAGCTGACGATGCTGGGATTGGGGATCAGCTACCTGCCGGGCGCCTATTTTGCGCCGCTGGTGGCGCGCGGGGCGCTGTGCCAGCTGAATGTGCAGCCGGACCTGCCGACCATCAACTACTACGCGGTGCACAAAAAGAACATCGTCAACCCGGTCGTGTCGCGGGTGATCGACATTGCGCGCGAGGAATGCGCCTTCGAGGTGGCGGGGGCGTTCCTGCCGCATGTGCCGCCGGCGGCGCGGCCGCTCGGGGCGGGTGAAAAAGGCGAGTAAAAAGCGCGAGTGGAAAGGGCGGGTTGGCCGATCGGGATCTGGCCGGATATTGATTGGCAAGGCCAGCGACCGGTGCGGCCGCTGGCCTTGCGCTTGTCTTGTTGCGGCGCCCGGTCCTGCCGCTGAGGCGACCGGACGCGGGCGGGCTGGCGCCGTCAACCGCAGCGGATCGCCGTCATCACGTCCTTGTCGTCCACGATCAAGTTCAGGCGGGTGTTGTTGTATTCCATGGTGACCACCTGGCCCGGGCGCAGCATGCGCGCGGTCGTGCTGCCGCTGCGCGTGCGCATGTCTTCCATGACGGAGGGCGTGGCTTTCTGGCCGATCTGCGATTGCAGCGCGCCCGCGTCGCAGCTCTTGCCGCTGGTGCTGCCGGGCATGGACGAGGATGAACCGTAGGAAGCGCCAGCGCCGGTGCTCGAGGAAGAGGACGCGCTCGAGGAGCTGGAAGCCGGCGCGCTGGATGTGCGCGAACCGCCAGTATTGGCGCACGCAGCCAGGCTGGCAACCAGCAGGAAGGGGATCAGCTTGCGGATCATGTAGGACTCCTTACAACGAGCGGACAAAAACCCATGATAGACCAGCGGCGATGCGCTGTGGTCAAGGGGCGGCGGCCCCTGTGCAACCGGGCAACAGCGGCGGGCGGCTGGCCGTGCAGCTTCAATGGAAATCGCGGCTTTGCGCCGCCAGTCCGCCAAGCAGGTCGGACATATCCACCAGCCGCTGCGCGATCAGGTGGCGCACGCCGTCCACGCTTTGCCAGGCGCCAAAGACCCCCAGCAGGGTGGCGCCCAGCAGTTCGCGGCGCTGGCGTTCGATGAGGTCGGGGCGGACCACCACGTTGACCGGGCCGGTCTCGTCTTCGAGGGTCACGAAGATGACGCCCTTGGAGGTCTGGGGGCGCTGGCGCACGGTGACGATGCCGCAGGCGCGGGCGACGCGTTTGTTGGGATAGCCGTTCAGCACCGAGGCGGGCTGGAAATTGCGGGCGGCCAGTTGCGGGCGCAGCAGCGACACGGGATGGCTGTGCAGCGTCAGGCCCAGGCTGCGGTAGTCGGCGGCCACGGTCTGGCTTTCTGATGGGGCGGACAGTTGCGGGGCCTGGGCGTCCACGATCTCGGCGTCGCGCAGCAGGTCGCGGCTTTGCACGCTGGCGGCGGCCTCCCAGCTGGCCTGGCGCCGGTGGCCGGCCAGGGTGCGCAGCGCGTCGCCCGCGGCCAGCGCATTCAGGTCGTGGCGGTTGAGCCCGGCGCGGCGAGCCAGGTCGGCGGTGTTGGCAAAGGGGGTCTCGGCCCGGGCGGCTTCGATGCGGCGGGCAGTGTCCTCGCGCATGCCCTGCAGCAGGCTGAGGCCCAGCCGCACGGCGGGACGGGGCTCGGCGGCGGGCGGCGCGTGGTGATGCGCCCGCCGCCGGGCGCCGGGATGGCCGCCGGGCAGTATTTCCAGCACGGAATCCCAGCCGCTCACGGTGACGTCTGCGGGCAGCACGCACACGCCGTGGCGGCGCGCGTCCTGCACCAGCTGCGCGGGCGCATAGAACCCCATGGGCTGGGAATTGAGCAGGGCGGCCAGGAAGGCCTCGGGTTCGTGGCGCTTGAGCCAGGAACTGGCATATGCCAGCAGCGCGAAACTGGCCGCATGGCTTTCCGGGAAACCGTATTCGCCAAACCCTTCCACCTGACGGAACAAGGCTTCGGCGAAGTCCAGCGTGTAGCCGTGCGCCAGCAGCCCGCCCACCAGCTTGACGCGGAACTTGTCCACGCCGCCCTTGCGCCGCCAGGCCGCCATCGACCGGCGCAACTGGTCGGCTTCGCCCGGCGAGAAGCCGGCGGCCACCACGGCGATCTGCATGACCTGTTCCTGGAAGATGGGCACGCCCATGGTGCGGCTGAGCACGCCGCGCACTTTTTCGCTGGGGTAGGTTTCGTCTTCCTTGCCCTGGCGGCGCCGCAGGTAGGGATGGACCATGCCGCCCTGGATCGGGCCCGGGCGCACGATGGCCACCTGCACCACCAGGTCGTAGTATTCGCGCGGCCGCAGGCGCGGCAGCATGGTCATCTGCGCCCGCGATTCGATCTGGAAGACGCCGATGGTGTCGGCATCGCAGATCATGTCGTAGGTGGGCGCGTCGCCTTCCGGGATGTCCTGCAAGGCCAGCGGCTGGCCGCGGCGCTGGCTGGCCAGTTCGAGTGTGCGGCGCAATGCCGACAGCATGCCCAGCGCCAGCACGTCCACCTTCAGCAGCTTCAGGGCATCCAGGTCGTCCTTGTCCCATTGCACGACGCTGCGGTCTTGCATGGCGGCGTTTTCAATGGGCACCAGGCGCGAGAGCTTGCCGCGTGAAATGACGAAACCGCCCGGATGCTGCGACAGATGGCGCGGAAAGCCCATCATGGTCTGCGCCAGCGACGCCCACTGGCGGGCCACCTGGGATTCGGGGTCCAGGCCGCACGCGCCCAGCGTGCGCAGCATTTCCTTCTTGCCGTCCCACCACTGGTGGGCGCGGGCCACGGCGTCGATGACGCCCGGGTCCACGCCCAGCGCACGCCCCGTATCGCGCAGCACGCTGCGCGGCCGATACGAGATGACCACCGCGGTCAGGGCCGCCCGTTCACGGCCGTATTTGTCGTAGATGTACTGGATGACTTCTTCGCGGCGCTGGTGTTCGAAGTCGACGTCGATGTCGGGCGGTTCGTTGCGTTCCTTGCTGATGAAGCGTTCGAACAGGTTGTTGCCGCGTTGCGGGTCCACGGCGGTGATGCCCAGGCAATAGCACACGGCGGAGTTGGCGGCCGAGCCTCGGCCCTGGCACAGGATGCCGGCGTTGCGGGCGAACTGCACGATGTCGTAGACGGTCAGGAAATAGGCCTCGTAGTTGAGGTCCGAGATGAGTTCCAGTTCCTTGTCGATCTGCGCCATGATGCCGTCGGGAACGCCCCGCGGAAAGCGCCGGGCGGCCCCGGCCAGCGCTTCCTGGCGCAGGTAGCTGGCCGGCGTGTGGCCGGACGGCACGATCTCGTCAGGGTATTCGTAATGCAGTTCGTCCAGCGAAAATGTGCAGCGGCGGGCCACGGCCAGGGTCTGCGCCAGCGCGTCGGGCGGGTACAGACTGGCCAGCCGCATGCGGCTGCGCAGATGTTGTTCGGCATTGCCGGACAGCGCGTAGCCGCATTGCGACACCTGCTGGCGGGTGCGGATGCCGGTCAGCGTGTCGTGCAGCGGCTTGCGCGAGCGGACATGCATCTGCACCTGGCCGACCGCCACGATCGGCAGTTGCGAGGCCTGGGCCGCGTGCTCGACGGCGGCGCGGTGCAGGTCGTCGCGCGACTGGTGCAGCAAGGTCAGCCCCACCCACGCCCGCCCCGGAAAGACGCGCGCCAGCCAGCGCGCCTGGTCGGCCATGCGGTCGGCGTCGGTGCCGTAGGCGGGCGTCAGGATGGCCAGGCATTCCGGCAGGTTGCGCAGGTGCGCGTACCCGGCGGGCGGATCGGCAATGTCTTGCGGGGCCAGCCGGTATTCGCCCTTGGGCGCCCGGGTGCGGCCCAGCGTGATGAATTCGGACAGGTTGCCATAGCCCTCGCGGTTCTGCGCCAGCAGGGTCAGGCCCAGCGGCGCGGCGTCGGGCGCGGTGCGCAGCTGGAACGTGGCGCCGATGATGAGCGGCAGCTTGAGGGTCTTGGCTTCGGTATGGGCGCGCACCACGCCGGCCAGCGAGCATTCGTCGGTCAGGGCGAGCGCGGCATAGCCCAGTTCGGCCGCGCGGGCGGTCAGTTCCTCGGGGTGCGAGGCGCCTTGCAGGAAGGAAAAATTGGACTGGCATTGCAGCTCGGCATAGCCGGGCAACTGGGCCAGGGTCTCAGCCGGGTCCAG
>JAEYVD010000816.1 GCA_023432075.1 Pseudomonadota bacterium
AACGCCACGGCGCGATCCGCGTCGGTACGCCCGAGGAACTGGCGAACATGCGCCGCGTGTTTGCCGTGATGGGCATGCAGCCGGTCGGCTACTACGATCTGTCGCCTGCGGGCGTGCCCGTGCATTCAACGGCCTTTCGCGCCACGCACGAGGCGGCGCTGCAGGCCAGTCCATTCCGCGTCTTCACGTCGTTGCTGCGCCTGGAGCTGATCGATGACGTGGCGCTGCGCGAGAAGGCCGCCCGCATCCTGGCGGCGCGCCAGATCTTCACGGACCGCGCGCTGGCGTTGACCGCCCGCTTTGAGGCACAAGGCGGCCTCATCGAGGCAGACGCGCGCGAGTTTGTCGCCGAGGCGCTGCATACCTTCCGCTGGCACAGCGAGTCCACGGTCAGCCTGGACGACTACCGCGAGCTGCACGGCCAGCATCGCCTGATCGCCGACGTGGTGGCGTTCAAGGGGCCGCACATCAATCACCTGACTCCGCGCACGCTGGACATCGACGAAGCGCAGGCCGAAATGCCGCGCCGCGGCGTGTCGGCCAAGGCCGTCATCGAAGGCCCGCCGCCACGCAAGTGCCCGATTCTGCTGCGTCAGACCAGCTTCAAGGCGCTGGAAGAGCCCGTGCGTTTTGCGGGCGCCGATGGCGTCAGTTCGGTGGGCAGCCACACTGCCCGCTTTGGCGAGATCGAGCAGCGTGGCGTGGCGCTGACCCGCAAGGGCCGCGCGCTGTACGACCAGCTGCTGGATCTGGCCCGCAGCCGCATCAGCGGCGCGCCCAACGAAGGCAACGCGGCGGCTTACATGCAGAACCTGCAGGATTGCTTTGCGGCATTTCCCGACGACTACGCGGCGCTGCATGACCAGGGGTTGGCGTACTTCCGCTATTTCCTGACGGGCAAGCCCGGCACGCCGGAGACGTCTGAACTTTCCGCCTTGATCGACGCGGGTTACATCCAATACGAACCGCTGGTGTACGAAGACTTCCTGCCGGTCAGCGCGGCCGGCATCTTTCAGTCGAACCTGGGCGACAAGGCGCAGGCCGAGTATGCGCAGAATGCCAGCCAGACGGCATTTGAAGCCGCGCTGGGCGCCCGCGTGCTGGATGAGCTGGCGCTTTACGATGACACGCAGGCGCGTTCGCTCGAGGCCTGCCTGCAGGCGCTCGCCGCGCCCGTGGCCGCATGAGCCGGCTGGATCGCTGCCTGTCGGTGGGTGACTTCGAACGCGAGGCGCGGCGCATCATGCCGCGCTGCGTCGAAGGCTACATCTGCGGCGGCACGGAAGACGGCGCGTCGCTGTCCGAGAGCGTGCGCGCCCCGCGCGACATCGGTTTTCGGCCGCGCGGGCTGCGCGTGGTGGACCAGCGCAGCAGTCAGGTCAGCCTGTTTGGTCAGGATTACGCCATGCCGGTGGGCTTCGCGCCGACCGGCTTCTCGGCCATCGTCATGCACGAATGCGATCTGGCGCTGGCGCGCGAGGCCCAGGAGGCGCGGATTCCGTTCATCATCAGCGGCGCCTCCAGCGTGCCGCTCGAACGCCTGCAGGCGGCGACCGGCAACCGCTGCTGGTACCAGGCCTATCTGCCGGGCAACGTCGATCGCATCGGCAAGCTGCTGACGCGGCTGCGCGCGGCCAGCATTCCCGTGCTGGTGGTCACCATCGATACCTGCGTGGGCGCCAACCGCGAGAACCTGCAACGGCTGGCCTTCACCGTCCCATTCAAGATGAGCGGCCGCGTCGTGCTGGACGGCATGCTGCATCCGCGCTGGACGCTGAATGTCTTCATGCGCACGCTGCTGGGCAGCGGGGTGCCCCGGTTTTCGAACCTGTACGAAGAGATCGGCCCGCCCATCACACAGGACCCGCCCAACGGCTTTCGCGGCGAGCGCGACAAGCTGTCCTGGGAACACATCCGCTGGATCCGCGAGAACTGGCCGGGCAAGCTGGTGCTCAAGGGCGTCATGCACCCCGACGATGCGCGGCTGGCGCATGCGGCGGGCGCGGACGGCGTGATCGTGTCGAATCACGGCGGCCGCCAGCTCGACGGCTGCATTTCGCCGCTGCAGGCGCTGCATGACGTCGTGGCCGCGGTGCCCGAAGGCTATCCCGTGATGGTCGACGGGGGCTTCCGGCGCGGCACCGACGTGCTCAAGGCCGTGGCCCTGGGCGCGCGAATGGTGTTCACTGGCCGCCCGCAGCTCTTCGGCGCGGCGGTGGCGGGCGCCGCCGGCATCCGCAAGATCGCGCGGATCTTTCACAGCGAGATTTCCACGAACATGGCGCTGCTGGGCTGCGGCACGCTTGCCGAGGTCACGCCGGACCTGATCGCGCCGGTGCAACCGGGCGGACCCTGGGGTTCCCGGCCGGCCGTCTGATTACCCCCGGGCCTCACGGCCCGGACAACAACAAGAAATGGCGCGGCGTCCGGTCGCGCTCCACCGCTTTCAACAGGAGGAAACATGAAAAAAATCTATTCCAAGTTGGCTGGCGTCGCCGCGGCGCTCGCTTGCGTCGTGGCCGGTCCCGTCCATGCCCAGGCCTATCCCACCAAGCCCGTGCGGCTGGTCGTGGGCTACGCGCCGGGCGGCACGACCGACATCAGCGCCCGCATGATCGCGGACGTGCTGGGCAAGGAATTCGGCCAGACCTTCGTGGTCGAGAACAAGCCGGGCGCGAACAGCAACATCGGCGCCGAAACTGTCGCCCGCGCGCAGCCGGACGGTTACACGTTCTTCGTGGGGTCCATCTCGACGGCGATTAATCAGTCGCTGTATTCCAAGATGTCCTATGACGCGCTCAAGGACCTGGACGCGGTCGCGCTGCTGAACGTGGTGCCCAACATCCTCGCGGTCAACGCGAACGTGCCGGTTAAGACGGTGCAGGAGTACATCGACTACGCCAAGAAGAACCCCGGCAAGCTGACCTGCGCCTCGCCCGGCAACGGTTCGTCCGCCCACCTGGGTTGCGAGCTCTTCAAGATGAAGACTGGCATCGACATCCTGCACGTTCCGTATCGCGGCAGCGGTCCGGCGGTGGCCGACCTGCTGGGCGGCCAGGTGGACTCCATCTTCGACAACCTGCCGCCGCTCCTGCCGCACGTGCGCGCGGGCAAACTGACGGGCCTGGCCGGCACCACCGGCAGCCGCGTGCCGTTCGCGCCCGAGATCCCGACCATCGCCGAATCCGGCGTGCCGGGCTTTGACGTGGCGGCCTGGTTTGGCCTCTTCGCGCCCGCCGGCACCCCGCCGGAGATCGTGCAGAAGGTCAATGCCGCCATCAACAAGGCCCTGACCTCCGACTCGGCGCTGGCCGCCAGCTACCAGACCAACGGCTTTTTGCTGCCCCCGCCGCCCAACACCCCGCAGGCGTTCAAGGCGTTCATGGAAAGCGAAACCCGCAAATGGGGCGACGTGGTCAAGGCGACAAACCTGCAGATCAACTGAACGGCTGGCAGGGCGCGGAGGTTGCAAAGCGCTTCGCGCCAGCCGCTTCACGGATAAAGCGGGACGGCTTTCCCGCTTTCAAAATTACGTGATAGAATGCTCGACTTTCCAGCAAGGTTCGCCTTGTTGGAGTGGTCAAGCCGACGTGGTGAAATTGGTAGACACG
>JAEYVD010000840.1 GCA_023432075.1 Pseudomonadota bacterium
GTTGAACGTGCTGAACATCTTCGACGAAACGTACTACACCAAGGCCTACGCCGCGCACTACGCGGCGCTGGGCACGGGCCGGGCGGCGCTGCTGTCCCTGCGCGTGCGGTACTGATGACGGGGCGCCGCGTCAGCGGCGCCTGCCTGCATGAAAAAAGCCACCTCGTTGCTGAGGTGGCTTTTGCTTTTGGGCGGTGGCTGGCGTGCGTTGCGGCACGGTGTCAGACACCTTGAGGCAGGATCAGCTTTCGAACCAGTTCAACACGCCGTCCAATCCCGAGACATTCAGCGCGTAGCGCGTCTGCTGACGCACCAGCGGTTTGGCGTGGTAGGCCACCGGAAAGCCGGCGTTCGCCAGCATCTTCAGGTCGTTGGCGCCATCGCCCATTGCGATGATCTGATCCGTCGAGGCGCCATGCGTGCGTGCGAAATCGCGCAGGTGGGCGGCCTTGGCATCGGCGTCCAGGATGTCGCCCAGCACGCGCCCGGTGAGCACGCCGTCTTCGATTTCCAGCGTATTGGCGTGGGCGCTGTCCAGGTTCAGGCGGGCGCGCAGGCGCTCCGTGAAGAAGGTAAAGCCGCCCGACACCAGCAGCACCTTGATGCCGGCGGCCTGGGCCGTGGAGATCAGGCGTTCGGCGCCCGAATTCAGGCGCAGCTTTTCCTCGTAGACCTGGTCCAGCGCGCCAGCGGGCGCGCCTTTCAGCAGCGCGACCCGCCGGCGCAGGCTTTCGGCGAAATCCTTGATCTCGCCGCGCATGGCGGCCTCGGTGATCTCCGACACCTTGTCTTTCACGCCGACCACGCCCGCAATCTCGTCGATGCATTCGATGTTGATCAGGGTCGAATCCATGTCCATGGCCAGGACCTTGCAGTGGGCAAGCTTCAGGCCGGCAGGCACGAAGGCGGCGTCCACGCCACGCGCCTCGGCGAAGGCGCTCACCACCGCGCGCGTCTCGTCGTCGTGCTGCACGTCGAGCAGGCGGGCCGCGGTGTTGCTGATGCGCGCCACGCCCTGGGCCTGGGCCAGCGCGGCGAGCTGCTCCGCATGTTCGATGGCGAGGCCGGGAGATTGAACGACGAGATTGTGGGTAGTCATGGCGTATGGGAAGGGAGTCGGAAATTACTTGAGCGCGCGCAGGACGGCGCGCACCGCGTCGGCCCGGGCGGGAACTTGGGGGGCCTTGATCTCGACGCGCAGCTTGTCCTGACCGGCCAGCTTGATGTGCCGCTGCCGCTGGACGAGGTCGATGATGCGGGCCGGATCGACCGAGGTCTTGGCGCCGAACTGGATCAGGGCCTGGGCTTCGCTGGCATCGATCTTGACGATGCCCAGCGGCTGGGCCGCAAGGCGCAGGCGGTGGGTGGCCAGCAGCGTCTGCGCCGCTTCCGGCAGCTTGCCGAAGCGGTCGATGAGTTCTTCCTGGATGTGGATCAGGTCGTCTTCGTCCGCGGCGTGCGCCAGCCGCTTGTAGATGGCCAAGCGGGCATGCACGTCGGCGCAATAGTCGGACGGCAGCAGCGCCGGGGCGTGCAGGTTGACCTCGCACGCCAGGTTGAAGGGCGCGTCCAGGTCGGGTTCTTCGCCGGCGCGCAGCGCGCGCACGGCCTCGTTGAGCATCTCGTTGTACATCGAAAAGCCCACTTCCTGGATGTTGCCCGATTGCGAGTCGCCCAGCACTTCACCGGTGCCCCGGATTTCGAGGTCGTGCATCGCCAGGTAAAAGCCCGAGCCGAGCTCTTCCATGGCCTGGATGGCCTCCAGCCGCTTCTTGGCGTTGCTGGTGATGGCGTCCTCGCCCGGCGTCAGCAGGTAGGCGTAGGCCTGATGGTGCGAGCGCCCGACGCGTCCGCGCAACTGGTGAAGCTGCGCCAGGCCGAAGCGGTCGGCGCGATGGATCACGATGGTGTTGGCGCTGGGCACGTCGATGCCGGTTTCGATGATGGTGGTGCACAGCAGCACGTTGTAGCGCTGCTGGTAGAAGCCCTTCATGACCTGCTCGAGTTCGCGCTCGGGCATCTGGCCGTGCGCGACGGCGATCCGGGCCTCGGGCACCAGCTCTTCCAGGCGCGCCCGGCGGTTGTGGATGGTTTCGACCTCGTTGTGCAGGAAGTAGCACTGGCCGCCGCGCTTGAGTTCGCGCAGCAGTGCCTCGCGCAGCGTGCTGCCGTCTTCGCGCCGCACGAAGGTCTTGATGGCCAGGCGCTTCTGCGGCGCCGTGGCAATGACCGAGAAATCGCGGATGCCTTCCAGCGACATGCCGAGCGTGCGCGGAATCGGCGTGGCGGTGAGCGTCAGGACGTCGACCTCGGCCCGCAACGACTTGAGCGCTTCCTTCTGGCGCACGCCGAAACGGTGTTCCTCATCGATGATGACCAGGCCCAGCCGCTTGAACTTCACATCTTTCGAAAGAATCTTGTGCGTGCCGATGACGATGTCGACCCGGCCGTCGTTGATGCCTTCGATGGCGGCCGAGACTTCCTTGGCCGAACGGAAGCGCGACAGTTCCACGACGCGAACCGGCCAGTCCGCGAACCGGTCGGTGAAGGTCTGGGCGTGCTGTTCGGCGAGCAGGGTGGTGGGGCACAAGAGCGCCACCTGCTTGCCGTTGGCGACGGCCAGGAAGGCGGCGCGCAGCGCGACTTCCGTCTTGCCGAAACCCACATCGCCGCAGACCAGGCGGTCCATCGGGCGGCCCGAGGTCATGTCGCTGATGACGGCCTGGATTGCGGCGGCCTGATCGGCCGTCTCTTCGAAGCCGAAGCCCTCGGCAAAGGCCTCGTAGTCGTTCAGGGGCAGGTTGAACGCAAAGCCTTCGCGCGCGGCGCGCTGCGCGTACAGCGCAAGCAGTTCCGCAGCGGTGTCGCGCACCTGCTTGGCCGCCTTGCGGCGGGCCTTGTCCCATTGGCCCGAGCCCAGCTGGTGCAGCGGGGCGGCTTCCGGATCGGCGCCGCTGTAGCGGGCGATCACGTGCAGCTGCGACACCGGCACGTACAGCGTGCTGCCGTTGGCGTATTCAAGATGCAGAAACTCCATCTCGCCTTCGCCCATGTCCATGTTGCCCAGGCCGTGGTAGCGCCCGATGCCGAGCTGGGCGTGGACGACGGGATCGCCCTCGCGCAGCTCGGACAGGTCGCGCACCATCGCTTCGACGTTGCTGGCGCGCTCCTGGTCGCGCTTGCCGCGGCGTCCCGGGGTCGCCAATCCGGGGTAGAGGTCGTTTTCGGTCAGGAAGGCGAGGTTCGCCTCCGGCAGCTGAAAGCCCACGCCCAGCGGCGAGGCGACGATGCCGAAATGCGCGTCCGACGCCAGGAAGGCCTCGATGGTCTCGGGCTGCGCGTCGGGCGTGACGCCGAATTCGTGCAGCATCTGCACCAGCGTTTCGCGGCGTCCTGCGGAATCGGCGCACAGCAGCACGCGGGTCTGTCCCGCTTGCACCAGCGCGCGCAGCTTGGCGATGGGATCGTCGGCGCGGCGCGCCACGCTGACATCAGGCGCGGCCCGGAAGTCGGGGTGCGGTTGGCCGGCGGTCAGCGACAGGCGGCGAAAGGCTTTCAGCCGGCCATACAGCGATTCACTGTCCAGGAACAGGGCCGAGGGCGGCAATACGGGACGCTCGCGATCGCTCTTCAAGAAGCCGTAGCGGCTGGTCGTGTCCTGGTTGAAGCGCTGGATCGCGTCGTCGATGTCGCCAACCGTGACCATGACCGTGCCTTCGGTCACGTAGTCGAACAGCGTGGCGGTCTCTTCGAAAAACAGCGGCAAGTAGTACTCGACGCCGGCGAACGGGATGCCGTTGCCGATGTCCTTGTAGGGCAGCGCGCGCGAGGGATCGCCTTCGAAAATTTCCCGAAAGCGCGCGCGGAAACGGTTGCGCGAGTCCTCGTCCATCGGGAATTCGCGGCCTGGCAGCAGCTGGACCTCGCGCACGGGATACAGGCTGCGCTGAGTGTCCACGTCGAAACTGCGGATGGTCTCGATCTCGTCGTCGAACAGGTCCAGGCGGTACGGCACCACCGAGCCCATCGGGAACAGGTCGATCAGGCCGCCGCGCAGGCAGAATTCGCCGGGCGCGGTCACCTGGGTGACGTGGTTGTAATTGGCCAGCGTGAGCTGCGCGCGCAGCGCCGCTTCGTTCAGGCGGTCCTTCTGCTTGAACGAGAACGTGTAGGCGGCCAGGAACGAGGGCGGCGCCAGCCGGTACAGCGCCGTGGTGATGGGCACGGTCAGCACGTCCACCGTCTTCATCATCAGGGAATGCAGCGTGTGCAGGCGCTCCGAAATCAGGTCCTGGTGCGGCGAGAACGCGTCGTAGGGCAGCGTTTCCCAGTCGGGCAGCTGCCGCACGCGCAGACCGGGCGCGAACAGCTGGATTTCCTCGGCCAGGCGCTGCGCTTCCAGGGGCTCGGCCGTCAGGATGACCAGCGGGCCGCCGGCCTGGCGGGCCAGATCCGCCAGCAGCCAGGCGTCGCCGGAACCCGGCGGCCGGGGCTGCGCGTAGCGCGTG
>JAEYVD010000137.1 GCA_023432075.1 Pseudomonadota bacterium
AGAACTACATGCCCATGCTGCGCATGTACATGTACAGCCAGGGCGTGGCGCTGTACTGCGCGCCCACCGCGGACGACCGCGACACCTGGGTGCCCAGCATGCGCCACATTGCGCTGGAAGGCCGCTGCTACGTGCTGACGGCGTGCCAGCACCTGCGCCGCAGCGCATACCCCGAAGACTTCGAATGCGCCCTGGGCGACGCGCCGGACACGGTGCTGATGCGCGGCGGCAGCGCCATCATCGGCCCGCTGGGCGAGGTGCTGGCCGGCCCGGATTTCTCGGAAGAGACCATCCTGTACGCCGACATCGAGCCGAACCAGATCCTGCGCGGCAAGTACGACTTCGACGTGTCCGGACACTACGCCCGCCCCGACGTCTTCCAGCTGCAGGTGGACACCCGTGAGAAGCGCGCGGTGTCGGCGACCGGCCCCGCCGCGCCGCAGCAGGAGGCTTGATCGATGGAGTTCGATTTCAGCGCCTTGCCGGCGCAGACGGTCTACAACATCCTCACCTCGACCGTCACGCCGCGTCCGATCGCCTGGGTCACCACCGTGTCGGGCAAAGGCGTGGTCAACGCGGCGCCCTTCAGTTTCTTCAACGTGATGGGGCATCAGCCGCCGTCGGTCGCGATCGGCCTGATGCGCCATCCCGATGGCGATTTCAAGGACACGGGCGCCAACATCATCGAGATCGGCGAGTTCGTGGTGAACCTGGTGCCGGAGTCGCTGGTCCGCGAAATGAACCAGACCTGCGCCGATTACCCGGCCGACGTGGACGAGATGGCCGCGGCCGGCCTGACGGCGCTCGCGTCCACGCATGTCCGGCCGCCCCGCATCCAGGGCAGCCCCGTGTCGCTGGAATGCGTCAGTCAGGCAACGGTCGTGACAGGTCCGCGCCAGATCGTCGTCATCGGCCGCGTCCTGGGCGCGCACGTCGAGGACGCCTATGTACGCGACGCCGACCGTGGCCACGTGGACACGCCGGCGCTCGGGCTGATTGCCCGCATGCACGGCGGCGGCTGGTATGCCCGCAGCACGGACACCTTCCAGCTTGCGCGGCCAACGACGCCGGATTGAGCTGAACACGGCCTTCGGGCCGTTTTTTTTGCCCGAGCGTTGCGGCCGGAAAGCGGCTTTTTTACAACGCTGCCGGCGCGGTTGACGCAATGCGTGGAGGTTGCGTCAATAACGCCTTCATTTCCCCCGATGCCGCCCAAATCCGGACTGCTAGCATCCGTTCGACCGTCGCGAGAACCCTCGAAAAGCTCGACCTCTCCGCCGGCATTTCTCAGACACAACGGACACCATTATTGGGGGCGGATAACCAGGGGCTTGCGAGCATCTGGCTTGTTTTGGGGGCGGCGCAACGCCGCCGCCGAGGCATCCGCCCGAGCACGCATTCACACTTGCCCTGGAAGTCGCCGGAGGCAGTATGAAAAACATGAAGCTTGGAACCCGCCTGGCGGGTGGTTTCGCCATCTTGCTGGCCATGATCATGGTCATGTGCGTCGTCGGGCTGGTCAGCCTGGCCAACATCAACGATTCGGTCGACACGCTGACGCAACGTTCCCTTGCCAAGGAACGCCTGATCAACGACTGGGCGCGCAACATCCAGACCGGGGTCACCCGGACCACCGCGATCGCCAAGAGCGCCGACGCCAGCCTGGCCGGCTTTTTCACCGAGGAAGCGGCGGCTTCGACCCGCAACTCGTCGGCCTTGCAGCAGAAGATCGAGCCGCTGATCGAGACCAACGAGGAAAAGGCGCTCTGGCAGGGAATCAGCAAGGCGCGGGCGGACTACCTGCGCACCCGCGACGGCATCTTCAAGGCCAAGCAGGAAGGCAATGTGGAGGCCGCGAACAAGATCTTCACGCAGGAATTCCTGCCCGCGACGCGCCAGTTCATCGACAACATCAATCGCCTGTCCGAACTGCAACGCACCGATATCGACGCGCGCGCCGCGGAGATCGAAGCGTCCTACGGCAATGCGAACCTGTGGATGATCGTGATCGGCTCCATCGCGGTGGTGTGTGGTCTCTTGATGTCCGTGTTGCTCACGCGCAGCATCACGCGTCCGCTGTCCGACGCCGTGCGCGTGGCGCGCACCGTTGCCGCCAACGACCTGACCAGCACGATCGTCGTGCAGTCCCGCGACGAGATCGGACAGTTGATGATGGCGCTGGAGTCCATGAACGCCAACCTGGCCGCCACGGTCGCCCGCATGCGGACCGGCGTGGACAGCATCGCGTCTGCGTCCGGCGAAATCGCGGCGGGCAATACCGACCTGTCTTCCCGCACCGAACAGCAGGCCGCTTCGCTGGAAGAAACGGCCGCGTCGATGGAACAGCTGTCCTCCACGGTCAAGCAGAACGCCGATAGCGCCAAGCAGGCCAACCAGCTTGCCGCGGCGGCCTCGGAAACCGCCTCGCGCGGCGGCGCCACCGTGTCCGAAGTCGTGAGCACCATGAATGCGATCTCCGCCAGCTCGGTAAAGATCTCGGACATCGTGTCGGTGATCGACGGCATTGCGTTCCAGACCAACATCCTGGCCCTGAACGCCGCCGTGGAGGCCGCGCGGGCCGGCGAGCAGGGCAAGGGCTTCGCGGTCGTGGCTGCCGAGGTGCGGACCCTGGCGCAGCGCAGCGCCCAGGCCGCCAAGGAGATCAAGGTGCTGATCGAAGACACCGTTCAGAAAATCGGCCAGGGCTCGGGCAGCGCGGAACGCGCCGGGGCGACCATGCAGGAAATCGTCAGTTCCGTGCAGCGCGTGACCGACATCATGGGCGAAATCGCCGCAGCCTCCGCAGAACAGGCCGACGGCATCGAACAGGTCAACCGCGCCGTGTCGCAGATGGACGAGGTGACCCAGCAGAACGCCGCACTGGTCGAAGAAGCTGCCGCGGCGGCCGGATCGATGCAGGATCAGTCGGCGGATCTGACGCGGGCGGTGAGCGCGTTCAGGTTGCCGGGCGGCGGGGAGCGGGTGTTGGCGGTTGAGGCGGTATCGTCCGTCCACGCCGCCGGAACGCCGGCGTCGCGGCGGCTGGCTGCTTATTAACGACACAACCCACAAAGAAAAAAGCCCCTGATTTCTCAGGGGCTTCATTCTTTAATACTTGGCGGAGAGGGTGGGATTCGAACCCACGGTACGGGGATACCGTACGCCTGATTTCGAGTCAGGTACATTCGACCACTCTGC
>JAEYVD010000139.1 GCA_023432075.1 Pseudomonadota bacterium
AAAGCTCACCCGCTCCAGGAGACGAGTACGTAAGTACTTACCAGTGGTACGTAAAAGGGATTTCAAAGGTCATGCCTACCATTAGCCAACTCGTGCGCAAGCCGCGCGAAGTCAGCATCATCAAAAGCAAGAGCCCCGCGCTCGAAAACTGCCCGCAACGCCGCGGCGTGTGCACCCGCGTGTACACCACCACCCCCAAGAAGCCGAACTCCGCTCTGCGTAAGGTTGCCAAAGTGCGTCTGACCAACGGTTACGAAGTCATTTCGTACATCGGCGGTGAAGGCCACAACCTGCAAGAGCACTCGGTGGTTCTGGTGCGTGGCGGCCGTGTGAAGGACTTGCCCGGTGTGCGTTACCACATCGTGCGCGGTTCCCTTGACCTGCAAGGCGTCAAGGACCGTAAGCAAGCCCGCTCGAAGTACGGCGCCAAGCGCCCGAAGAAGGCTTAATTACAAGTCAGCAGTACCCCCACGTGACGGAAGTCCGTCACCCGGGAAGTGCGACCGCGCCATCCAGATGATGGGAAGGTGCGCGGCACGTAAGGGGTCGTCCCAATGGGCGGCCATGGCCGTGTAATGAAACACGGTTCAACTGAACAGACACAAGGAAGCAACAATGCCCCGTCGTCGCGAAGTACCCAAGCGCGAGATTCTGCCCGATCCCAAGTTCGGCAGCGTCGAGCTCGCCAAGTTCATGAACGTCGTCATGCTGGACGGCAAGAAGGCCGTCGCCGAGCGCATCGTTTACGGCGCCCTCGAGCAAGTCGCCACCAAGACCGGCAAGGAGCCGATCGAGGTGTTCAGCCTGGCGATCAACAACATCAAGCCGATCGTCGAAGTGAAGAGCCGCCGCGTTGGCGGTGCCAACTACCAAGTGCCGGTTGAAGTGCGCCCCGTGCGCCGCCTGGCCCTGGCTATGCGTTGGCTCCGTGAAGCCGCCAAGAAGCGTGGCGAGAAGTCGATGGATCTGCGTCTTGCTGGCGAACTGATCGACGCCTCCGAAGGTCGTGGCGCCGCGATGAAGAAGCGCGAAGACACGCACAAGATGGCAGAGGCCAACAAGGCCTTCAGCCATTTCCGCTGGTAATTTAAGGATTAATCCACCATGGCCCGCAAAACCCCGATCGAGCGCTATCGCAACATTGGTATCTCTGCGCACATCGATGCAGGGAAGACCACCACGACCGAACGTATCCTGTTCTACACCGGCGTCAATCACAAGATTGGCGAAGTGCATGATGGCGCAGCCACCATGGACTGGATGGAGCAGGAGCAAGAGCGTGGCATCACCATTACGTCGGCTGCTACGACGGCGTTTTGGCGTGGCATGGCCGGCAACTACCCCGAGCACCGCATCAACATCATCGACACCCCGGGACACGTGGACTTCACCATCGAGGTGGAACGTTCCATGCGCGTCCTGGACGGTGCTTGCATGGTCTACTGCGCGGTGGGCGGTGTTCAGCCCCAGTCCGAAACCGTGTGGCGTCAAGCCAACAAGTACGGCGTGCCGCGTCTGGCCTTCGTCAACAAGATGGACCGCACCGGCGCCAACTTCTTCAAGGTCTATGACCAGCTGAAGAACCGCCTGCGCGCCAATCCCGTGCCGATCGTCATTCCCATCGGCGCCGAAGACACGTTCCAAGGCGTGGTCGACCTGGTCAAGATGAAGGCGATCATTTGGGACGAAGCCAGCCAAGGCACCAAGTTCGACTACAAGGACGTTCCGGCCGAGCTGGAAGGTCTGGCGAACGAATGGCGCGAAAAGCTGGTTGAAGCCGCCGCTGAGTCGTCGGAAGAGCTGATGAACAAGTACCTGGAAACGGGTTCCTTGGAAGAAGCCGAAATCAACCTGGCCATCCGTCAACGCACCATCGCTGGCGAAATCCAGCCGATGCTGTGCGGCACCGCCTTCAAGAACAAGGGCGTGCAGCGCATGCTGGACGCGGTCATCGACTACCTGCCTTCGCCCGTGGACATTCCCCCGGTCGACGGTCAGGACGACGATGGCAACGCCATCCAGCGCAATGCCGACGACTCCGAGAAGTTCTCGGCCCTGGCATTCAAGCTGATGAGCGATCCGTTCGTGGGTCAATTGACCTTCGTGCGTGTGTACTCGGGCGTTCTGAAGTCGGGCGATACGGTCTACAACCCCATCAAGGGCAAGAAGGAACGTATCGGCCGCATTCTGCAGATGCACGCGAACAACCGCGAAGAAATCAAGGAAGTGTTGGCGGGCGACATCGCCGCCGTGGTCGGCCTGAAGGACGTGACCACCGGCGAAACGCTGTGCGACATCGACTCCCACATCCTGCTCGAACGCATGATTTTCCCGGAGCCCGTGATTTCGCAGGCCGTCGAGCCGAAGTCGAAGGCTGACCAGGAAAAGATGGGTCTGGCGCTGTCGCGTCTGGCTCAGGAAGATCCGTCGTTCCGCGTGCGCAGCGACGAAGAATCCGGCCAAACCATCATTTCCGGCATGGGCGAGCTGCACCTGGAAATTCTGGTCGACCGCATGAAGCGCGAATTCGGCGTGGAAGCCAACGTCGGCAAGCCGCAGGTGGCCTACCGCGAAACGATCCGCAAGGTCTGCGAAGAAGTCGAAGGCAAGTTCGTCAAGCAGTCGGGCGGTCGCGGCCAGTACGGTCACGTGGTCCTGAAGGTCGAGCCCCTCGCTCCTGGCGGTGGCTACGAATTCGTCGACGCCATCAAGGGCGGTGTGGTTCCTCGCGAATACATCCCCGCGGTGGACAAGGGTATCCAGGAAACGCTGCCTTCGGGCATCCTGGCCGGTTACCCGGTCGTGGACGTCAAGGTCACGCTGTTCTTCGGTTCGTACCACGATGTGGACTCGAACGAAAACGCGTTCAAGATGGCCGGTTCGATGGCATTCAAGGAAGGCATGCGCAAGGCTAGCCCCGTGCTGCTGGAACCGATGATGGCCGTCGAAGTCGAAACGCCGGAAGACTACGCTGGCACCGTGATGGGCGATCTGTCCTCGCGTCGCGGCATGGTCCAAGGCATGGATGACATGGTCGGCGGTGGCAAGACCATCAAGGCCGAAGTGCCCCTGGCCGAGATGTTCGGTTACGCCACGAACCTGCGTTCGCTGACGCAAGGCCGTGCCACGTACACGATGGAATTCAAGCATTACTCCGAGGCCCCCAAGAACGTCGCTGACGAAGTCATCGCCGCTCGGGCCAAGTAAATAACCCTTGCCGGGTCCGTCCAACCGGACGGCCCCGGCAGATATCAAGTTTCCTTGAAAGTCAAAGGATAGAGATCATGGCAAAAGGCAAGTTTGAACGTACCAAGCCGCACGTGAACGTGGGTACGATTGGTCACGTTGACCACGGCAAAACGACGTTGACGGCGGCGATCACGACCGTTCTGTCGACCAAGTTCGGCGGC
>JAEYVD010000043.1 GCA_023432075.1 Pseudomonadota bacterium
GTCCATGCCCGTGGCGGCGGTAATCTTGGGCGGCAGACCCACGGTGAGTTCAGCGTCCAGAATCACGATGGAAGGCAGCATGCGGGCGTGAAAGATGATGCGTTTTACCTGCGCGGCCTCGTCGGTGATGACGGATGCGCGCCCGGCTTCGGAGCCGGTGCCTGCGGTGGTGGGTACGGCCACGACGGGCGCCATGCCGGCGGCATTGACGCGCAGGTAGTTGTCGCCGATGTCTTCGAAGTCCCACAGCGGCCGGCTCTGCCCCGCCATCAATGCGATGGCCTTCGCTGCATCAAGCGCAGAACCGCCGCCGAATGCAATGACACCGTCATGACGACCGCGCTTGAACGCCGCGACACCGTCGTCGACGTTGCGCACGGTTGGATTGCCCTTAATGTCGTGAAAGACCGCGCAATCGACGCCATCATCGTGGCACATGCCCACGGCATCGCGGACCATGGGCAACGCGGCCAGTCCGGGATCGGTCACGAGCAAAGGCCGGGACATGCCCAGCTCACGGCAGCACGCGGGCAGTTCCTTGATGCGTCCGGGACCCACCTTGATGGCGGTGGGATAGTTCCAGTTGACGTGGGGGACGGTCATGATTCGGTTCCTGGTGATGCCGCGTTCAGAGGCTGCGCAAATGAAATGATTTGGCCTGGGTGAGCGGTTCGTAGCCGAGCTTGGACAAGGACACGCCGCGGCCCGACTCCTTGACGCCCGTCCACGCGAGCGCCGGGTCGAGGTAGTCGCATCGGTTCATGAAGAACGTGCCCGCGCGCACCTGCCCGCCGATGCGCAATGCGGCCGCTTCGTCCTGCGTGAAGACGGCAGCCGTCAATCCGTACGGACTGTCGTTCATCAGCGCGATGGCCTGTTCGTCGCTGTCGACCGGCATGATGCCGGCAACCGGACCGAAACACTCCTCGCTCATGATGCGCATGCGGTGGTCGACCTGCGTGAGCAACGCGGGCGCGACATAACACGAGCTTTCACTCGCATTAGGTGAGCTTTCACTCGCTTTCTTGAAATGCGAGTTATCGATCACGTTTACGGCGCCGGCGCCGACGGCTTGCGCGACCACTTCCCGGATCTCGGCCGCCGCGCGGGCGCGCACGACAGGGCCAAGCGTCGTGCCCGGCTGCAACGGATTGCCCAGCACATAACGCTGCGTCAGGGCGACGGCGCGCTCGACGAACGCGTCGTGCACGCCACGCGCCACGTAAATGCGCTGAATGCCGCAACAGGACTGGCCGGCGTTGAAGAAGGCGCCATCGACGAGCGTCTCTGCCGCGGCGTCCAGGTTGGCGTCCTCACGCACGTAGGCTGGGTCGTTGCCGCCCAGTTCCAGTCCGACGCCGATAAAGCGACCCGCCGCGCTTTCCTCGACGATGCGCCCTCCCCGGACCGAGCCCGTGAAGGACACATAGCCGATCTCCGGCGCGCGGATCAGCCGTTGCGTGATGTCGTGGCTGGCGTGCAGGTATTGAAAGACGCCTCTTGGCGCCCCCGCGTCTCGGAATGCGCGATCGATGAGCTCGGCGCACAGCGGGGTCTGGTCGGAATGCTTGAGAATGACGGTGTTGCCCGCCATCAGTGCGGGCACGATGCTGTTCACCGCGGTCAGCAGCGGATAGTTCCACGGTGCGATGGTGAGCACCACGCCGATGGGCTCGCGGCTGATGAAGCGCGTAAAGCCTGGCTGCGCGGGAACGGCAATGGGCGCGAGGGCATCGTCGGCGATGGCGATCATGTGGCGCGCGCGGGCGGCGAAGCCATCGACTTCGCCGGGTGCGTCGCGTAGCGGACGG
The DNA here is from genome assembly GCA_023432075.1 of Pseudomonadota bacterium. Taxonomy (GTDB): domain Bacteria; phylum Pseudomonadota; class Gammaproteobacteria; order Burkholderiales; family Burkholderiaceae_B; genus Achromobacter. The sequence continues at coordinate 1,812 of JAEYVD010000043.1, forward strand.
CCCATCTGAATGGTGATCGCGCGCGCAATTTCATCCTTGGCCGCCACGACGTGGTCCACGGCAGCAGCCACGATGCGCCCACGCGCCTCGATGCCGAGCGCATGCCAAGCCGGCTGAGCGCCCCGCGCGTTCGCCAGCGCCTGTGAGATCTGCGCTTCGCTGGCATAGGCGCGGCGTACGACCTGGCGTCCGTCGATGGGACTGATGGTGATGAGTTCCTGGGTCATGGCTACCCTGATGGCAATGGACGGGTTCAGATGATTTCGAAGTAGCGCGCGAGCTCCCAGTCGGTCACGTGGCGCCGGAACTGCCGCTCTTCCCATTCGCGCGTCGCGGCGTAATGCTCGACAAATGCGTCGCCGAACAGCACGCGCGCGGCGTCGGAGCCGCGAAGACGCTGCGCGGCTTCCCACAAGGTCGTGGGCAGATGCAGATGCGAGGGAAACGCCTGCGTATAGGCATTGCCTTGCACCATGGGCTCGGGCGACAGGCCCTGCTCGATGCCGTACAACCCTGAGCCTAGCGCCGCGGCCAGCGCCAGATAGGGATTGGCGTCTGCCGATCCGATGCGCACCTCGACACGCTGCGATTTGTCGCTGCCCGGGATGAGGCGCAATGCCGTCGTCCTGTTCTCCATGCCCCAGGTGGCGTCCAGTGGAGCCCAATAGCCGGGCACAAGGCGCGAATAGCTGTTGATGGTCTGCGCGTACAAGGCCATGAACTCGGGCAGATACCGCTGCACGCCCGCCATGAAGGCGGCCTGCAGGCTGCTGACGCCGTGCGGCTGCGACGCATCGTAGAAGGCCGAATGCCCCGTCTGCCGGTGACGCAGCGACAGGTGGATGTGGCCGCTTTGACCCGGGTGGTCATGTGACCATTTCGCCATGAAGGTGGCCATCAGACCGTTCTGCTGCGCGAGCGCCTTGGCGAAGGTCTTGAACAAAAACGCCTTGTCGCCTGCTGCCGCTGCATGGTCGACAGCAAGCGCGGCTTCCAGCACACCGGGCCCCGTCTCGGTATGCAGGCCTTCGATGGGCATGTCCATGCGCTCGCACATGTCGAGCAGCTTGCGATAGAAGTCGCCTTCGACCGTGCTGCGCAGAACCGAATACCCAAAATTGCCGGGCGTCCAATTCTCCATGTTGCGGTAGTGCTTGGCGCGCACGGAGTGCGGCGTCTCGCGAAACATGAAGAATTCGTACTCCAGCGCGGCATGGGCATCGAATCCCATGTCCGCCGCGCGATCGATCACGCGATGCAGCAGGCGGCGCGGACAGATGGCGGCGGCATCGCCCTCAAATTCCGCCAGGAACAGCAGCATGTCTTCGCCGCCGGGACCTTGCTCCAGCGTGAGCCGGCGCGCGCTTTGCGGCACGATGCGCATTTTTGCGTCCGGGTATGCGGTGTGCCAGCCGGTGTATCGGGTGTTGTCGTAGAGCTGATCGTCCAGGTCCCACCCCAGCACCACATCGCAGAACGCGAGCCCGGAACGCAGCGCCCCCAGGAATTTGTCGCGCCTCAGGTACTTGCCCAGCATGACGCCGTCTACATCGGACAGTCCGATCTTGATGTGCGAGAGCGGGCTGGCCTGCACCAGCCGCTCTGCGTCTTCCACCGATGCTACCCCTAGTGCGTGCATGCTTGTTCACCTTATGGCTGAAGCGTTGCGTGGAACTGCGGGCGGGCGGCGCGCCGGTCAGGCCATGGCCGCCCCCAGCACCTGCATCGCCTGGCGATTCAGCGCAGGCGTGGCGGCCGCGATCACGCGGCCCTGCGAGGCGAGGCCGAGCGGCTGCCCCGACCAATCCGTCATGACGCCGCCCGCGCCTTCGATCACGGGCGCGAGAGCAAGATAATCGTAGGGTTGCAGCCCGGCCTCAACGACGAGGTCGACATGACCGCTGGCGAGAAGCCCATAGCTGTAGCAGTCGCCGCCAAAGCGGCGCATGCGTGTCCTGGCGGCCAATTGGTCGAAGGCGGCCAGCTCGGCGCCCGTGAAGATGTCGGGCGCGGTGGCATACAGGATGGCGCTGTCGAGGTCGGTGCATGCGCGCGTCGCGCACGGCTCGCCGTTCAATCGGGACGGCGCGTCCGCCACGCCGATCCAGCGTTCGTCGAGCATGGGAATGTCGATCAGCCCCAACACCGGCCTGCCGCGATGCAGCAGCGCGAGCAACGTGCCCCACAGCGGATTGCCCGAGATGAAGGCGCGGGTGCCGTCGATGGGGTCGAGTGACCACACGAATTCGGAATCGGCATGAGAGGCGCCGAATTCTTCGCCGAATATGCCGTGGCTGGGATAATGCGCGGCGATGGCCTCGCGCAGCGCCGCCTCGACCTGCCTGTCCGCCTGCGTGACGGGACTGTCATCGGCCTTGGTGTCGACCTTCAGTGGATGCCGGAACCACTTGCGCGACAAGGGCCGCGCGCGGTCTGCCAGCGACTGCGCGAACGCGGCGTACGCCGCGAGCTGCGCCGCGGACAAAGCCGAGGAAGTCTGCATCGATGCCCTCCCAGAGGGGCGCGCGGAGGATCAGTGCGCCGACGAAACGCCTGCATGCAGGCGTTTCCAGTCTAGACACCTTGCCCCGCGTTGGCAAACATGCCGTTCAGTCGAGCGACACCCCCGCGGTCTTCACCATGTCGGCCCAATACGTGGTGTCCTGCTGCAGCCGGCTCTTGAAGGCCGCCGGTGCGCTGCCCACGGGTTGGCTGCCGCCGCTGTTGATCTTGGCGATCACGGCAGGCGACTTCATGGCCTGATCGACGGCCTGCGCCAGATACGCGATGCGCTCGGGCGGCGTTCCCGCGGGCGCGAACAAGCCATACCAGTCGTCTGCGGTAATGCCTTCAAGACCGGCCTGCTTCAACGTGGGCGCGCGCTTGAAGATGCCCACGCCATCGCCGTGGCTCATCGCGAGAATCTGCAGTTTTCCCGCTGCTACCATGGGTTCGGCGGAAGCCGGCGACGTGATCAGCATGTCGACCGTGCCGCCCAGCAGGTCCGTGACCGCCGGTGCGGCGCCGCGGTACGGCACATGCACCAGCTTGACGTTGGCTTTCTGCGAGACCAGCGCGCCCATCAGATGGCTCATCGTGCCGTTGCCCGGCGTCGCATAGGTGATGACCCCAGGTTGCTTGCGCGCGGCAGCAAGATAATCGTCCAGCGTCTTGTACGGGCCATCCGCGCGCGCCACGAGCACCAGCGGCGCCGAGGTGATCTGCGAAATCGGCACAAAGTCCTTCAGCGGGTCGAAACCCACGTTCTTGTACAGGCGCGGATTGACGGCCATGACGCTGGTCTGCGACATCACGAGCGTATAGCCGTCAGGCTTGGCGCGGGACACCTGCGCCGTGCCGACATTACCGCCCGCCCCCGAGCGGTTTTCGACGACCACGCTTTGACCCGTGATGGCGCCCAGCTCCTGCGCGATCAGGCGTGCAACGCCGTCGTTGCCGCCGCCCGGCGGGAACGGCGAGACCACGGTAATGGCCTGCTTCGGATAGTCCGCCAGCGGCGCCGGCGTCTGGGCATGCGCGGCGATTCCCCACGTGAGGGCTGCCGCCGCCACCGCGGCCGTCTTGCAAACGTGCAATGCGTGTTGCTTCATCTGGATTTCCCCTTGAGATGGCGGCCGGATACTCGGCCGTCCTTTGCATTCCGGTTCGCCATGAACCGTCCGCACCCCGGCGGCAACTGCCGCCGGGGCGTACTGATCTGGTTTAAGCGGGGGGCGCCGCGCACGCGCGCGGCGGCGGCGTCAGCTGGCCGGGAACCGGTACGCGGCGCGTTCCCGGTCATCGATCTGCTTGACGAGATTGGTTTCCCAGGCAAGGTACTGCCGTGCGGCGGCCTTGTTGCCGTCGTGGCGGTCGTGCACGAAAAACAGGTAATCGATGCACTCGCTGTCGGCCGGATTGGCGGGCGTCGTCTCGAGCGAAATGCCTTGGGCGGACCAGCTGTCCGGCGTACCCGTGTTGGCCTTGACGTCTTCAATGCCCAAACCGGCCAGATCGCGCGCCGCCCACGCCGCCAGTGCGGCGTCCTCGGCCAGAAGCACGACCGGACGCGCGGGATCGAGCGCCAGACGATGGAGCCGCGGTCGGATGGACCAGCGGGCGCCGGCCACATGGCTTGCGCGGTACCGCATGCTGGGTCGAATGTCGACAATCTGGGCGCCCTGCTTCATTGCGGCGGCCAACGCCGCGTCGGACAGCAAAGCAAGCGCGGGCGCGGCAGGCTGGGCCGGGGCTTGAGCCAGCACGGCGCCCGTGCCTTCTTCGAGCGTGCAGGCATCCCACCCCATTTGCCGCAACCAGCTGGCGACCACTGGCGCGCGCACGCCTTCGCCATCGAACACCACGATGCGGGCGCCGCGCACGGCGATGTACTGGTCCGTGGCTTGAATGAGCTGACCGCCAGGTGCATGCTGCGCGCCAGGCAAGGATCCCTTCGCGAACTCTTCGCCGCTGCGCACATCGCACAGGAATGTGGTCCGCTGCGGGTCGCGCAGCCAATCCTGCACCTGCCCGGCATTGGCCGACGGCACGCCGTGACGCCGGGCGAGCTGCGCGGAACGCTGCGCCAGCGCCGGCACGTCTTCGGGCGTGATGTCATCCTGATATCGGCGGCGCGCGCCATGCTCGAGCTGCAGGTCTTCCAGGTACCAGCCCTGCGTGCCGTTCTCCAGTGCGTAGACGGGATTGGGGACGCCCAGGTTGATGAGCGTCTGCGCGCCAATGATGCTGCGCGTGCGCCCCGCGCAGTTGACCACGATGGTGGTGTCCGGCCGCGCCGCCAGCGTGTGGGCGCGCAGCGCCAGTTCGCCGTTGGGGCAGCAGATGCCGCCGGGAATGCTCATCTTCTGGTATTCAGCAAAGGGCCGGCCGTCCAGCACGATGAGGTCGTCGCCCCGGCGCTGGCGTTCGGCCAGTTCGCGGGCGCCGATGCGCGGGGTGTGGAAAACTTCTTCGGCGAGTTCGCCGAACGTTTTGCTAGGGACGTTCACGCCCGCGAATGCCGCGTAACCGTCACGCTTCCATTGCGCGATGCCGCCGGCCAGGCGGTTCACATCCGTGTAGCCCAGCGCGCCAAGGGCGCGCGCGGCGCGAGCCGCGGTGTCGTCCTCGCCCCCCTCGTCGTAGACCACGATGCGCACGCCGCGGCGGGGCGCGAGACGAACGATGTCGGCTTCAAGGCGGCTGTACGGCACCGGCGCGGCGTAGAACAGATGCGACTCGCCATACTGGCCATGCTCGCGCACGTCCAGAAGCGCGATTTCGCGGCCGTCGTGCAGCCACTGCTTGAGCGTGTGCGAGTCGACGTCGGCGAAGGTGGGGTCGTTATACGGCTGCATCATGAGATTCGGAGGGAACGGATGGGTTGGGTCAGTGCGGCCAGGCCGCGGTCGAGGTCGGCAATCAGGTCGTCAGGGTCTTCCAGGCCGATGTGCAGGCGCAGCATGGGGCCGCGCGCTTCAAGGCCCGGCAGCGAACGCGCAGCCTGCAAGTTCACCGGAATCACCAGGCTTTCAAAGCCGCCCCACGAGGCGCCGATGCCGAATAGCTGCAGGCTGTCGATGAAGCGCTCGGCGTCGGCGTCGGTATAGGTGTCAGACAGTTCCAGCGTCAGCAGGCCGTTGGCGCCCGTGCAATCGCGCCGCCAGATCGCGTGGGACGGATCGCCGGGCAGCGCAGGATTCAAAACGCGCGCGACTTCCGGTCGCGCTTTGAGCCACTGGGAGATCAGCAGCGCGCTGCGGGCGTGCTGCGCCATGCGCAAAGGCAGCGTGCGCATGCCGCGCAACACCAGGAAGGCATCGTCGGCGCCGACCGTCTGGCCGAAATCGATCGTTGCGCGTTCCAGCGCGCGCCAGGCACGCTCGTTCGTGACAACGGCGCCCATCATGACGTCGGCATGGCCGCCCAGATATTTGGTCGCAGCCAGGATGGAGATGTCGGCACCCAACGAGAGCGGCTTTTGCACCAGTCCTGACGCCCACGTGTTGTCCACAGCCAGCCAGCAATCGTGCTTTCGGGCTGTTGTGGATAACTCGGTGAGGTCCGGCATTTCGTAAGTCAGCGACCCGGGCGACTCCGCGTAGATCATGCGGGTGTTGGGCCGGATCAGCGCCTCGATGCCGGCGGCATCGGGGCGGTAGTACGTGAATTCGATCCCCAGGCGCGTCAGGTGTTCGGCGCAGAACCGGCGCACCGGCTCATACACGGCGTCTGTCACCAGCACATGATCGCCCGTGCGCAGATAGGCAAGCAGCACGGTGGCGATTGCGGCCTGGCCTGTGGGATAAAGCTTGGCGCGATAGCCCGCTTCCAGTTCGACCAGCGCGTCTTCCAAGGCGTGCGTGCTGTCGGTGCCGCGCGCGCCGTAGGACGGCAAGCGTTCCTGTTCGCGGCGAGCCCGCGTGTCGCGCCACGCTTCTACGCTATCAAAGACATACGTGCTGGCGCGCGTGACCGGCGTGTTGACCCAGCCTTGATGAGGACGTCCTGCACGCAGCAGGCGCGTTGCGGACCGGAAGGGCTTGCTCATGATCAGCGCCGCGTCTGCACGCCGATCGGCATGATCTTGCAGGTGCCGGTCTCCAGGTCGAAGCCCAGGCGTTGATCCAGCGTTTCCAGCGCGCGTCCGTACATATGCAGGTGGCGGATGACGCTGTCGCCCTGGATTTCCACCGCGTGGATATCGTCGGGCATCAGCGCGATGCCGGTGCCCGGGCCCACCACCACGGTGTCGATCTGCGCCAACTTGCCGACGCCCGGCTGCGAACCGTCGTCCAGGCGGTCGTACACGTAGATGTATTCGACGCCTTCGACCGCCGCGATACACGCCCAGGTGGTGTGGTTGTGCGGCACGATCTTCTTGCCCGGGCGCATGACGTTCAGGTACAGCGCGTAGCGCTTGTCGGCGTCTTCGGCGATCAGATAGCGGGCCTGGCGTTCGTCGCCCTCGGGCGCCGGATAGCGGTCCGCTCCCCACCAGGCGGTATTGCCCGCCAACGCCACCAGCTCATCCAGGACAATCTGAAGGCTGTCGCGGTTCAGGCCCTTATTTCCTACAGTTTTTTTAATATTTTCGACCGCGCTATCAATGCCGGCCTGTTGCGGATGTGCTGTGCTCACGTTGTCGTTCCCTCTTGTTTCATGAGTTATTGCACTTACTGTATCGCCGGCTGTGAGCACCAACAATTTAAATTGCTTGAACATTCCATTAGGACTGCTAATGTTTCGGGTTATCCCTGAACCCTTTACGCACTTAGCGAATGCGCAATCTAGACCTGGACCTGCTTCGCACGTTGACGGCCATCGCGCAGCACGAAACGTTTTCCGAGGCCGCCAACCGCCTGCACAAAACACAGTCGGCCATCACGCAGCAGATGCAGCGGCTTGAGGCGATGATTGGTCTGCCCCTGTTTGAAAAGCAGGGCCGCAACAAGGTGCTGTCCTCGCATGGCCGGCGGCTGGTCGAATACGCCCGGCACATGCTGGCCATCAACGATGAAGCGCTGCGGGCGTTGCAGGACGGGCCGCTGGAAGGCGATCTGCGGCTGGGTGCGCC
>JAEYVD010000081.1 GCA_023432075.1 Pseudomonadota bacterium
GCAATCTCGTCAAGGCAATTCGTATCGAGCAGCACGGTGGTCCCGAAGTCCTGAAGCTGGTCGAGGTGGAAGTGCCGCCGCCGGCCGCCAACGAAGTCACGATCGAGCAGCACGCCGCCGGCCTGAACTTCATCGATATCTATTTCCGCACGGGCTTGTATCCGCATCCGCTGCCGCATGGCCTGGGTTTTGAGGGTGCTGGCGTGGTCACCGCCGTGGGCGCCGACGTCAAGCACCTGAAGAAGGGCGACCGTGTCGCCTACGGCCAGAGCCCCATTGGCGCGTACGCCAAGGCTCGCAACGTGCCGGCCCTGCAGGTCGTCAAGGTGCCCAAGGGCATTGGCTTCGACGAAGCGGCTGCCCTGATGCTCAAGGGCCTGACGGTGCAGTACCTGTTCCGCCAGACCTACCGCCTGCAAGGGGGCGAAACCATCCTGTTCCATGCCGCAGCCGGCGGCGTCGGGCTGATCGCTTGCCAATGGGCCAAGGCCTTGGGCGTCAAGCTCATCGGCACGGTGTCCAGCCCCGAAAAGGCGGAACTGGCGCGCGAGAACGGCGCCTGGGAAACCATCGATTATTCGCGTGAAAACGTGGTCGAACGCGTGCTGGAACTGACGGGCGGCAAGAAGGTGCCGGTCGTGTATGACGGCGTGGGCAAGGACACGTGGGAAACCTCGCTGGACTGCATCGAGCCGCGCGGCCTGATGGTCAGCTTCGGCAACGCGTCCGGTCCCGTGGCAGGCGTGAACCTGGCCGTGCTGAACCAGAAGGGCAGCCTGTACGTGACGCGCCCCTCGCTGGGCATCCACGTGAACACGCTGGAGAAGCTGCAGTCGGCTTCCGAAGAACTGTTCGACCTGGTGCTGAAAAAGAAGATCAAGGTCCGCATCGACCAGCGTTACGCGCTGGAGCAGGCGGGCGAAGCGCAGACGGCGCTGGCGTCGCGCAAGACGACGGGCGCGACGGTGCTGACGCTGGACTGATTGCAGTACTGATCGCACCACAAAGCAAGGCGGCGCCCCGTGGGGCGCCGCGACAGGCCTGGAGGACGCGCGATGCGCGGACTGCCGGGCTTTTTTTTGATCAGCCGCCGATCAGAGCTTTTCCTCGTTGATGAGGTCTTCCTTGCCGTAGAACTTCACGCCGATGTGGATGCGCTCGCGGCCTTGCGAGCGGCGGTGGCGGTTGGTGTCGCGCAGCGAATAGACGCAGCCGCAGTATTCCTGCTGGTAGAAGTTCTCGCGCTTGCTGATTTCGATCATGCGGGCCGAACCGCCGCCCTTGCGCCAGTTGTAGGTCCAGTAGATCAGATCGTCATAACGCGCGGCGGCGCGTTCGCCGCAACCGTTGATCTGGTTCATGTCCTTCCAGCGCGAGATGCCGAGCGAGCTGGTGATGGTGTCAAAGCCATGCTCGTGGGCGTAGAGCGCGGTGCGTTCGAAGCGCATGTCAAAGCACGCCGTGCAGCGCTCGCCGCGCTCGGGGGCGTCTTCCATGCCCTTGACGCGTTCGAACCAATTGTCCATGTCGTAGTCGGCGTCGATGAATTCGATGCCGTGCTGCTCCGCGAAGCGGATGTTCTCCTGCTTGCGGATTTCGTACTCTTTGACCGGATGGATGTTCGGGTTGTAGAAGTAGATCGCGTAATCGATCCCGGAGGCCGTCATGGCCTCCATGACCTCGCCGGAACAGGGCGCGCAGCACGAATGCATCAGCACCTTGCTGCGGCCGGCGGGCAGGTCGAGTTTGGGGCGGACGAGTTCAGACATGGCGGTCGGGCAAAAGCGGAAAAACCCTTATTTTACGACGAGTTGCCGTCACCCCAGCACCGTCGTCCACAGTTCCCGCACCGCGGCGCGTTCCGGCTGGAGCTGATCGGGCGCCACGCGGGCCTTTTCCACGCCCTGCAAGCGCAGCTGATGCTGCACGCGCCGCAGGGTGCGGTAGGCGTCGCCCGACCGCGCCGCCAGCTCGGGCGGGATCAGTCCCACTTCGGCGGCCAGGCGCAGCAGCGTGATGTTGCCCAGGTTGCGCACCAGCACCGGGTGCGTGCCTGCGTGGCACAACACCAGGTATTGCGTCACGAATTCCACGTCGACCATGCCGCCGCGGTCGTGCTTCAAGTCGAAGCGGTCCGAGGTGTTCGGATGGCCGGCATTGATTTTCTCGCGCATGGCCAGCACTTCGTCGCGCAGCGCCGCCGTGTCGCGCGGCAGCACCAGAATGTCCTCGCGGATCTTTTCAAAACGCGCACCCACGTTGGCGTCGCCGGCCGCGAAACGCGCGCGGGTCAGCGCCTGGTGTTCCCAGGCCCAGGCGTGCTTGTGCTGGTATTCCTCGAAGGCTTCGATCGACACCGCCAGCAGGCCCGCGTCGCCGTCCGGCCGCAGGCGCAGGTCGGTCTCGTACAGCCGTCCCGACGAGGTCATGGTCGACAACCAGGACGACATGCGCCGGCCCAGCTTGGCGTAGACCTCCGCGGCGTCGTCGCGCGGGTCGTCGAACAGGAACACCAGGTCCAGGTCGGAGGCGTAGCCCAGCTCCTTGCCGCCCAGTTTGCCGTAGGCAATGACGGCAAAGCGCGGCTCGGCGCCTTCGATCTTGTTCACGAGCGGCCAGGCGCGCCGGATGGTCTCGGTCAGCAGCAGGTCCGCCAGCGCCGACAACTGGTCGGCCAGCTTTTCAACGGTGAGCTCGCCTTCCAGGTCCTGCGCCAGCAGCTGGAAGCTGGCTTGGCGCTGCACGTCGCGCATCAGGTTCATCTGGCGCTCGATGTCCGGGTCGCCGTCGGGCAGGCGGCAGGCGTCCAGGTCCGCGGTCAGTTGCCGGGCAATTTGGCCGAAGTCGAGCGGTTCGAAGAGCGTGCGCCAGTCGATCAGGCTGTCGAGCAGCAGCGGGTGTTGCGTCAGGTACTGCGCGGCCCAAGGGCTGGCGGCCACCATCCGCGCCACGCGCGCCAGCGTGTCCGGGTATTCGGCCAGCAGCGCCAGGTACGCGCTGCGCTGCGCGATCTTTTCTATGAGGTCAAAGAGCCGCACCGCGGCCTCGTGCGGCGCTGGCGTCTGCAACGCGGCGCGCAGCGCGGCCGGAAGCAGAACCTCCATCCGGCGGCGGCTGCTTTCGGGCAGGCTGCGCACGCGATGGCTGCCGGACAGCGTCTGGGCCCGGCGCAGCAGGTCGTCCGCGTCCTGGCCAAACGCCTGGCGGATCTGGTCGGTGAGTTCGCTTTCGCTGTCGGTTTCTTCCTGGCTGGCCGGCGTGTCGCCCGGCGTGGGGGCGGGCGACGATTCTTCCTCGCCCATGCCCACCATGCGGAACACGTTGCGGAAGGTTTGCGATACGAAGTCGCGGTGCGCGGCCAGCGTGCTCTCGAATGCGTCGGGCGTCATCCCCAGCGCCGCGGCCAGGGCGGCGCGCAGCGCGGGGTCGCCGGGCAGCAGATGGGTCTGTTCGTCTTCGCGGTATTGCAGGGCGTGTTCGGTGCGGCGCAGGAACCGGTAGGCCTCTTCAAGCCGGCGGGCGTCGTCTTCCGGCACCAGGCCGGCCACGCATTCGGCATGCAGCGCTTCCAGCAAGCCGCGCTTTTGCAGTGCCGGCATGCGGCCGCCGCGGATCAGTTGCGCCAGTTGCACCACGAACTCGATCTCGCGGATGCCGCCGTCGCCCAGCTTGATGTTGTTGGCGCTGTCGATGCCATTGCGCGCCGACGCGCGGCGCTGCCAGTCCTGGCGGATGCGTTCGCGCA
>JAEYVD010000118.1 GCA_023432075.1 Pseudomonadota bacterium
TCGGCATAGCCCAGGTAAAAGCCGATGCCCAGCTCGCGCGCCGTGTCGAACAGCGGCTGCACGTCGGCGTTGGGCATGCTCTTCTCGAAGTAGCGTTCCACCGCCTCGGCGTCGTCCATCCAATAGCGGGGAAAGAACGTCGTCAGCGCCAGCTCGGGAAACACGACGAATTCCGCCTGGCGGGCAGCGGCTTCGCGCATCATCTCGACAAGACGGCGCACGACCACGGCGCGCGAATCGGCCAGATTGACGGCGCCCATCTGAGCGACGGCAAGGCCCATTTTGCGGGACGGGGAAGAGGGGTTCACAGGGATCTCCAGAAGAAAGGCCGAAGGCAGCAAGCATGCCCGGATGCGTGCCGATCCGATACGGCGGCCAGATCGCGCGGCGGCGTGCGCAGCCAGCCCCGAGTGCAGATGCAACCCGTTGATCTGTCTGAAAAATATGGGCGTGGGCGCACCGGCATCCGCCCCTGTGCATAACGCGGGATCATGGGCGTCGCGCAAATTCTGATATCGGGTTTCCCCGTAGATCGGGTCGCCCCGCCCAGCGGTCCGGGCTTGCGGGGCGGGCGGTGCAGGGGGCCGGACGCCGGTTCCGAAAGCCACAATTGGCGGGTCTGCGGGGGCGAATTTCCCCTTTAAGGATATGAATCTTCGGTTACATTGCCTTACGCGCAGAATTGCTACCACGCGCCGCCCAGGTGTCACCGGTCCCCATGTCACGTCCCAGAATCGCGGCTTTCGTGTTGTTGTTGTCGGCGCTTGGTTTCCTCGCGGGGGTGCTGGCTGGACGCCAGATCGAACTGAACCAGGCCGACGACAGGCTTGCCGGGCATAACGCCCGGCTGCTTGCGCACGCGCTGCGCGTGGCGCAAGAAAGCCATCGCCTCATTGCCGCGGCCACGCAGGGCGGCGCTCTGTGCTCGGAGGCGGACGTGGCGACCCTGCGCGTGCTGCTCTTCAATTCCACCTATATCCGGGACATCGGCCGCACGCTGGGCGGCATGCTGCGCTGCTCGGCCGCCTGGGGCAAGCTGCCCGACCCCATGGCCCTGCCGCCGCCGGCCTTCACGCTGGCCAGCGGGCTGCAGCTCTGGGTGGGCGCCGCCAACATCGTCGACCGCCGCATCATCGGCGACATGGCATCCCTGCGCGAGGTCATCGTCTTCACGGCGCCGGGCGCTTTTGACGGCTTTCCGGAACCGGGCTCGGGCATCGACGCCAAGATTGTGACGCGTGACGGCAGCCATGTGTACCGGCGCTTTGGCCGCGCGCATGATCTTGACGTGCCTGCCGAGGGCAACGATGGCGACGGCCTTGGCTTTGCGCCCGAGCGCCGGGCCTGGCTGTGCGCGCCGGACGGCGGCCCGGACATCTGCGTCGTGTCGCGGCTGCGGTCCGACGCCTGGTTCCAGCTTCCCGCGATGGTGATGTCCGTCGTCGGCGCCCTGGCCCTTGCCTTCCTGGCCGGCCTTTGCGTCATGTGGCGCCTGCACGCGGGCAGCGCCCGCACCGAGCTGCGCAAGGCCATCCTGGCCGGCGACATCCAGGTCCATTACCAGCCGCTGCGCCAGCTCGCCACGCGGCAACTGGCCGGCTTCGAGGCGCTGGCGCGCTGGCGCGCCCGCGGCCACGACGTGTCCCCCATCCTGTTCGTGCCGCTGGCCGAGGCGATGGGACTGGGCCGCGCGCTCTCGCGGCTGGTGACCTCGCAGGCGCTGCGCGACCTGCACGAACGCTTGCGGGACAACCCCGCGCTCTACGTCAGCATCAATGTGTCGGCGGCGGACCTGAAGGACGCGGGCTACCGGAACTTCCTATTGGACGCGGTCAGCGAGCGCGGCCTGACGCCCGCCAACGTGGCGCTGGAGATCACCGAGGGCACGCCCCTGTCCGACGGCCATGTGCTGGCGATGGTCAAGGCATTGCGCGGCAAGGGCTTCAAGGTGTTCATCGACGATTTCGGCACGGGACATTCCAACCTGAACTACCTGGCCGAGATGCAGGCCGACGCGATCAAGCTGGACCGCAGCTTCACCAGCGCCATTGGCGCCGAGGACGCAGGCACCCTGATTGTGGACCATGTGATTGCGATCTCGCGCGAGCTGGGCATCAACCTCATCATCGAAGGCATCGAAACCGAGGAACAGGCCAGTTATCTGCTTGCGCGCCAGCCCGCCGCGGTCGGCCAGGGCTGGCTTTTCGGCCGGCCGGTTCCCCTGAGCGAGATCGTCGCCGACTGATTAGCCGTGTGCAGGTTGTCGTATGTCTAATTTATTTTCGGCACAACCGACATAATCCAAAGCCTCAGCGCGGGCGCGCTGTCCGCATTATCTTTCCCGCCCGAAATTATTAATGGCGGGTTTTGCAGATAGAATGCCTGCGTTGTTTAACGGGTTAACTTGCTGTATCTGCCATGGGACTTGACCATACGCTTGTCGATAACCTGCTGCGCATCCTGCCGTATGTCGAGGATGAAGAGGCCGAAGCGATGGTGATGGGCGTGGGCATGGCGGAAATCCGCGACCGGCTCGCGGCGCTGCAGAATCCGGCGCCGGGCGGCAAGCAGATCCGCCGCACGTTGCTCAAGCTCGATTGCGTGGGCAGTGTGGGCGCCACGCGCGGCAAGCTCTGGTTCCGCACCCTGCGGCGCACCGATTTCCACATCCAGAACATGAACGCCAACATGGCAATGGCCATGTGCGCGCTCAAGCAGGTGGCCGACCGCCACCTGCCGGCCGTCGTGCTGGACGATCTGGAAGCCACCTTCGACAGCGCCTGGCGATACCTGCAGACGCATCGCTCCCAGCCGGCAATCGGACCCGCGCATGATTGGGCGCGCAAGATCCTGCGCATCGACGGCACCCATCCCATCGTGCTGCCCACGGTACCCGCCGAGGTATACCGCCAGGTCAGCGGCGCGCTGTACTACAACCGCAAACTGTCATTTCGCAACACGCCCTTCGGCGAGAAGACGCCTGCCGAGCGCCTCTATGTGATGACGCCCCTGGCGATGGTCGACCGCGCGGGCGTGCTGTACATGGTGGCGTGGGGGCCAAGCCAGCCCGGCCGGCGATTCCTCTTTCGCATGGACCGGCTTTCCGAGGTCCGGCTGCTGGACGAACCGGCCGACCTGGACCCGACGTTCGACCTGCAGGATTTCGTGCGCCGCGAGGAAGCCTTCAACTTCGATCCCGGCGAGGAAACCCGGATCCGGCTGCACGCCGCCGAACCCATGATGGACGACGGCCGGCGCCGGCGCCATCCGCTGCGCGAATTCTGGCTGTCGGGCGATCAGCAGATCGAAGAGGACGAGCACGGGTTCATGCTGACGCCCACCGTGCGCCCGTCCGTCATGCTGTGGCAATTGCTGCACGGGCACGCGTCCTCGATCGAGGTGCTGGAGCCCGAAGCCATTCGCAACCGCTTTGCGCACGAGGCCCGCGAACTGGCGCGCCGCTACCGCTAGCCCGCGTCGCATCAGCCGGGCCAGGCGCGCGCCAGCAGCAGCGGCAGCACCCTCTCGCCCGGACCCCTGATGCTGTGACTGGCCACGCGATCGAGCATCGTGGGGTTGGGATTGATCTGCACAAGCTGCGCGCCGTATCCCATCGCCTCGTAGCAGAGTTCAGCGGCCGCGGACGTCTGGCATGACGTGCCCGCCGTCAGGACCAGATCGGCGTTGGCCGCCAGGCCCTTGGCCACCCGCCAGACGGCGGGCGCGGGCGCCTCGCCGTGCCACAGCCGGCCCGGGCGCACCAGGCCGCCGCAGATGCGGCAGGCGGGCGCAGGGGGATACGGGCCGTGCCGCGCGGGCTTGTCCGGCGGGACCGACAGCGTATGGGGCATGGCGCAGGCCGAACATCGCGGCTGGTCGAACCGGCCTTGCAGGTGCAGGATGCGCGGGCTGCCCGCGCGTTCGTGCAGCGTGTCGCCGTTCTGCGTCACCACGAACGTGCCGGGCACGCGCTTGGCCAGCGCGGCGATCGCCCGGTGCGCCGCGTTGGGCGTGGCGGCAAGCGACCGGCGGCGCCGTTCCTCGTGCCAGGCCCACACCAGCGCCGGATCCTTGCGGTAGCCGTCATCGGTGGCGAGCGCGGCGGCGTCGTAGCGGGCCCATAGGCCGCGCATGCCGTCCCGGCTTTGCGGCAGACGGCTGGCGGGATTCAGGCCCGATCCCGTCAGCACGACGACAAGGCGCGCGTCGCGCAGCAGTTGCACGAGGGAATCGGGAATATCGAGTGTACGAAGTTTCATGCGAGCCGCCCGTCGTATACCGCGCGATCAAGGCTGAAGATAATCGTATCGAACAAACCAGGCATGTCGCTTCCATTCACTGAAACACAATGGATTATGCGAGTGTATTTGGACAAAAGGGGGTTGAATTAATCGGGACGGTATTTCAGCCGATTACACCGTTATTCCGCCGGATAATGGCTGAATCCGCATTTGCTATTCTTGGCCTCCGCCCTCGCACCTGGCCCCTTACTCACCATGCAAAAAAACGGCGACCGCCTTTTGTTTTCCGCTTCCGACCTGGTGGGTTTCCTGGAATGCGAACATCTCACCGCCCTGGATCTGATTAATCTTGACGACCCGCTGCCCGCTGATGACGAGGACGAACAGCTCGAACTGATCCAGCAGAAAGGGTTGGACCACGAACGCGCGTATCTGGAACGCCTGCGCGCCAGCGGACGACGGATCGTGGACGTAAGCGATGCGGGCGAGGGGCTGGCCGCGCGCCTGGCGCGCACGCGCGAGGCGATGGCGGACGGCGCCGACGTCATCTACCAGGCGGCGTTTCGTCACGGCCGGTATATCGGCCACGCCGACTTCCTGCTGAAGACCGGGCGCCCGTCTCGGTTGGGCAGCTACAGCTACGAGGCCAGCGACACCAAGCTGGCACGTTCGGCGCGCGCCAAGTTCGCCATTCAGCTCTCGTTCTATTCCTGGCTGCTGGGCGTGGAGCAGGGCGCGGCGCCGCTGCACATGCACGTGGTGCTGGGCAGCGGCCGCGAGGTGTCCCTGCGCGTGGCCGACTATGCGCATTACTTTCGCCAGGTCATGCGCCGCTTCGAGGCGCACGTGGACCACGGGGGCGGCGCCGCCACCTATCCCGACCCTTGCGAGAAATGCGCCCAGTGCCGTTGGGACCCGCTGTGCAAGGCGCGCCGCGCGCAAGACGATCATCTGTCGCTGGTCGCCAATATCACGCGGCAGCAGATCCGCAAGCTGAACGCGCAGGGCATCCGTACGCTGGCGCAACTGGGCACGCTGGCGCCCGATGCCGCCGTGGCGCGCATGGAGCCCGCCATCCTGCACAAGCTGCGGTTGCAGGCGGCGCTGCAGTTGCGCGCCCGGATGGACGGGGGCCGCCATTGGGACCGCATCGCCAAGGACCCCGCTGACCCCGCGCCGCGGGGTTTCGAGCGCATGCCGCAGCCCGACGCCGGAGACATGTTCTTCGACATGGAAGGCGATCCGCTGGAGGAAGGCGGGCTGGAATATCTGTTTGGCCTGTACGTCATCGACGACGGCCAGGAGCGCTTCGTTCCCTTCTGGGCGCACAACCGCAGCGAAGAAAAGCAGGCGTTCGAGGCCTTCATCGACTTCGTGGTGGCGCGCCTGCACCGCCATCCGCAGGCGCACATCTATCACTACGCGCCCTACGAGGCGACCGCGATCAAGAAGCTGATGTCCGTTCACGCCACGCGCGAGGCAGAGGTCGACAACCTGCTGCGCATGAACAAGCTGGTGGATCTGTACCAGGTCGTGCGCGAAGGCGTGCGCGTGTCCGAGCCGGGCTACTCGATCAAGAACATCGAACACTTCTACCTGCCGCAGCGCGAAGGCGGCGTGACCAATGCCGGCGCCAGCATCGTCTATTACGAACGCTGGAAGCGCACGGGCGAGGCGCAATTGCTGCAGGACATCGCTGACTACAACCGCGACGACGTGCTGTCCACGTACAAGCTGCGCGACTGGCTGTGCGCGCTGCGTCCGGACGGCATGCCCTGGGCGAACCACCGCGACACGCAGCAAGAGATCGATGCCGCCCGGTTCCAGGTCGGCGAAAAGACCCAGGCCGAACTGCGCCTGGAGCCGTATCGCGCCGCGCTGCTTGGGCGCTTGCCGGCCGACGAAGCGCACTGGTCCGATCGCGACCGCTATCGCGCGCTGGTCTACCAGTTGCTGGACTTTCACCGCCGCGAGCAGAAGCCCGAGTGGTGGGCGATGTCCGCCCGCATGCAGGCGACCGAGGCCGAGCTGGTGGAAGACAACGAATGCCTGGGCGGGCTGGTGCGCGACGACAGCGTGGCCCCCGAGCCCGTGGCGCAATCGCTGCGCTACACCTACCGCTTCCCGGCGCAGCAGACCAAGCTGCGCACCGGATCGGCCTGTACGGACGTGCGCGGCGGACCGGCCATCAGCCGGTTGCCGGTCGATATGGGGGCCGGCCATCCGGGGGCCGGCGTGGCCACCTTCACCCTGTCGCGCAAGGCCGCGCCGCCGCAGCGCCTGTCGCTTGGGCCGGGCAGGCCGGTCAGCATCGACGAACTGGCCAATGCCATGTTCCGCTATGGCGATGCGCTGCTGGCGTCGGCCGATGGCGCCAGCACGCCGTTCCGGGCGGTGGACGCGCTGCTGCGGCATGAACCGCCGCGCATCGCCGGCGTGGCGCCCGGCGCCCCGCTGGCCGATCCGGGCACGAACCTGGTTGACCAGGTCGTGGACATCGTCGGCCGCATGGACGAGACCACGCTGTTCCTGCAGGGGCCGCCGGGGGCGGGCAAGACCTACACCGGGTCGCGCGTGCTGGTGCAC
>JAEYVD010000151.1 GCA_023432075.1 Pseudomonadota bacterium
CCCACCATCAGGTGACGGTGCGCCAGCCAAATGCGCCACAGACGCTCGCCCGCGAACGGCACGCGGCAAGCGTCGACCTGGCACCCAGCCGTCTCCAGGTCCTTCAGCGCCTGCTCGCACAGCTCCAGGATGCCCGGTTCCATCGCCAGATAGCCATCCCAATCGCCCAGCCAGCCGACCCGCTTGCCCGCCAGATCCGCATCCAGCGGCTGCGCGTACTGAGCCGGATCGTCCGTCAGCGACAGCGGCGCGCGCTTGTCGTGGCCGGCGATCACCGACAACAGCAGAGCCACGTCGCGCGGCGTGCGGCCCATGGGACCTTCGTAGGAAAGTTGCTTGAGAAACACCTCGGGCGACGGGCCGGACGGCACACGGCCGGCCGAGGGCCGCATGCCGTATACGTTGCAAAAGGCCGCCGGATTGCGCAGCGAGCCGCCGAAGTCGCTGCCGTCCGCCACGGGCAGCATGCGCGCGGCCAGCGCCGCCGCCGCCCCGCCGCTGCTGCCGCCCGCCGTCTTGGTCGCGTCGTAGGGATTGCCGGTGGCGCCGTACACGCGGTTGTAGGTGTGCGAGCCCAGGCCGAACTCCGGCACATTGCTGCGGCCGATGAAGATCGCGCCGGCGGCGCGCATGCGCTCGACCAGGATGGAGTCATGCTGCGTCACCGTGTCCTTGTAGACCAGCGAGCCCATCGACGTGACCATGCCGCGCACGGCGGTCAGGTCCTTGGGCGCCTGCGGCATGCCGTGCAGCCACCCTAGCCATTGCCCCGCGGCCAGTTGCGCATCGCGCGCATCGGCTTCGCGCAGCAGCTCGTCGCTGTCGCGGCGCGCGACGATGGCGTTCAGTTTGGGATTGACCTGGTCGATATGCGCCAGGTACGCCTGCATCACTTCGCGGCAGGACACCCGGCGGCCACGGATGGCGTCCGACAGCGCGTGCGCGGGCATGGCCACGATGTCATTGAGCGGGGCGGAAGTCGGCATGGCTATTCGTCTCCTGGGCGCGCGCCGCGGATTCGCCGGGCGCGCATGTTGTCATGGGGCGCAGCGCGGCGGCCGGCCGCGCGCATCGCGACAATACTACGCAAATCGGCGGCGCCACGCCCTTAGAAAAGTGGCGGTTGACAGCACGGCGGATTCGGCCAACGCGACAGCCCGCACGGCCCCATCCCGGCAATTTCCGCCAGGCGGGTCTTAACGCTTGGCTCAAGCAACCCTGCCGACAATTGCGCCAGGTCAAACCGCGCGATTCGCCCGCCGTCCTAACATCGCCTCCTGCCATCCCGCCCGGAGACTCTCTTGACCACCACCGCCCCCGACGACCTCTGCACCGAAGCCGAAATCCAGGACATGGTCCACACCTTTTACGGCAAGGCGCGCGCCGACGAAGCCCTGGGCCCCATCTTCAATGGCATGGTGCACGACTGGGACGAACACCTGTCCACGCTCTCGGATTTCTGGTCCGCCGTGATTCTGGGCACCCGGCGCTTCACGGGCATGCCCATGCCCAAGCACGCAGCCATGCCCAACCTGAAGGCCGAACTCTTCGAACGCTGGCTGGTCCTTTTTGGCGAAACCACCGACGCCCTGCCCAATCGCGCCCTGGCCGACGCCGCGCAGGAAATGGCCAAGCGCATGGCCCGCAGCCTGTGGTACGGCTACCAGCTGTCGCGCGATCCCAACCAGCCGTTGACCGAACTGCGCCCTGCCTGACGCCTTGCAAGGTCAGTCCACGCGCCACCACCCCGGCAACAGTCCGCGCACCTTGGCGCGCCGATAGCGGTCATCGATGAGGTGCACAGTGCCCTCATCGTGTTCGGTCCGGATGACCCGGCCGGCCGCCTGCACCACCTTCTGCATGCCCGGGTACAGATACGTGTAGTCGTAGCCGTTCTCTTCGCCATAACGCATGTCCATGGCGCGCTTCATGTTTTCGTTCACGGGGTTGACCTGCGGCAGCCCTAGCGTCGCAATGAAGGCGCCGATCAGCCGCTTGCCCGGCAGGTCCACGCCTTCCGAGAACGCGCCGCCCAGCACCGCAAACCCCACGCCTTGCCCCGTTTCGGTGAACCGCGCCAGGAAGGCCGCGCGTCCCGGCTCATCCATGCCCGGCGTCTGCAGCCAGATGGGCACCTGCGGATGGCGTTCCCGCATCAGGTCGGCCACACGTTTCAGATAGTCGAAGCTGCTCAGAAAGCCCAGGTAATTGCCCGGCCGCTCGGCGTACTGGCGCGCGATCAGGTCCGCGATGGGCGCCAGCGAACGCTCGCGATCGCGAAAGCGCGTGGACACATTGCCCACCACGCGCACGGCAAGCTGCGCCGCCTGAAACGGCGCGGCCACGTCGATCCAGGGCGTGTCCTTCGGCAGGCCCAGCGTGTCCCGGTAGAACTGCTGCGGACTCAGCGTGCCAGAGAACAACACCGTTGCGTGGGCCGTCGCGTAGCGCGCAGCCAGATACGGCGCGGGAATCACGTTGCGCACGCACAGCGTCGACGGCGGCGTCTTGGCACTGCTGACGCCCGCTTCGGCCAGCGTCACGTCAAACAGCGCATGCGAGCCAAACTGTTCGGCCAGCCGCATGAAATGCAGCGCCTCGAAATAGAACCCCAGCAATGGATCGTCCTGCGGCAGCGGCGTCTGGCCGATGAACTCGGTGATGGCCGACACCGCCTTCTGCACCGCCGTCAGCACGCCGGCCGGCGCCGCGTCGTACGCCTGATAGCGTTCAGCCTGCTTCTTGTTCAGCGCGTTCCACGACCGGTGCAGTCCATCCAGCGACTTCTTCAGTGCCTTGGGCGCCGCGTACCGCGCGGCGGTCAGCCGGTTCTGGTCGAGCTCGCCCGTGTACATGCGGCGCGCGCGGTCCACCAGGTTGTGCGCCTCGTCGACCAGCACGGCCACCTTCCACTGATGCGCCTGCGTCAACGCATGCAGCATGGCCGTGGCGTCGTAGTAATAGTTGTAATCGCCCACCACCACGTCGCTCCAGCGGATCAGCTCCTGCGACAGGTAATACGGACACACGTCGTGTTCCAGCGCGGTGGCGCGTACGGCGGGCGCGTCCAGCCGCGTGTATTCAAGCGCCGCGGCCCGGGCCTGCGGCAGGCGGTCGTAGAAGCCGCGCGCCAGCGGGCAGGAATCGCCGTGGCAAGCCAGATCCGGATGCACGCAGCTTTTATCGCGCGCCTGCAGATCCAGAATCCGCAAGCCTGGCTTGGCAGGCTGCGCATTGATGGTTTCGAGCGCCTCGACCGCCAGCCCCCGGCCCGACCCCTTTGCCGCCAGGAAGAACACTTTGTCCAGCCCCGTGCCCGGACCGGCCTTAAGCAGCGGAAAGATCGTACCCAGCGTCTTGCCGATGCCCGTGGGCGCCTGCGCCATCAGGCAGCGCCCATCGCGCGCCGTGCGGTAGACGGCCACCGCCAGATCGCGCTGCCCCGCGCGGAACTCGCCATGCGGAAACGCCAGCGCCTCCAGCGCCGCGTCGCGCGCCTGCCGGTGGGCCAGTTCGGTCTTGGCCCACGCCAGGAAACGCTCGCATTGCAGCTGGAAGAACGCGGCAAGGTCCGCCGCCTGGTGGGTCTCCACCAACACAGTTTCTTCCTCGGTCGCCACGTTGTAATACACCAGCGCCACCCGCACGTCGGCCAGGCCACGCGCCTGGCACAGCAGATGGCCGTACACCTTTGCCTGCGCCCAATGCACCACGCGGTGGTTTTCGCGCACGCTGTCGAACTGCCCGCGGTACGTCTTGATTTCTTCGAGCTGGTTGGCGGCAGGGTCGTAGCCGTCAGCACGCCCGCGCACCAGCAGGTCACCGAACAAGCCCGTCAAAGACACTTCGGTCTCGTAGTCCGGCCCGCGCCGCCCCGTCACGACCGCGTGCCCCGCCATGCCTTCCAGGCCGCTGGGCGCGGGCGTGAAACGCAGGTCCAGGTCGCCGGCCCGCGCCGTGAACTCGCACAACGCCCGCACCGCCACCGCGTAGCTCATGCGGCCTCCTGCAACCAGCTCACGTGGCACACCCGCACCGGCATGCCGTGCGCGACGCAGTACTGCAGCCAGCGGATCTGGTTGTCCTGCAGCTTGTCGCCCGGCCCCTTGACCTCGATCAGTTCATAGCGGCGCTCGGCGGGCCAGAAGCGCACCAGGTCCGGCAGACCGGTCCGGTTGCCCTTCACGTCGCGCAGCAGCCGCGCGAAGAAAAGCTTCAGATGCGCGGCCGGCAGGCAATCCAGCGCCTGCGCCAGCAAGGTTTCGGACAAGGCGCCCCAGAACACGAACGGCGACTGCAGGCCCGCCTTGTCGGCGTACCGTTGCAGGATGACGTCGCGATAGGCGGGCGTATCCAGCTGCGCCAGACAGGCCGCGAAGTGCGCCTGCCGGCGCGCGTGGAAATCCGGTGATTCCAGGTCCGCGGGGCCCCGTTGGAACGGGTGAAAGAACGCGCCTGGCAATGGCGCAAACACGGCGGGCCAGCACAGCAGACCGAACAGCGAATTGATCAGCGCGTTCTCGACATAATGCACTGGCGCGTCGTCGTGATGCAGGTGATCGCGCGTCACGTATTCGACCGCGGACGGTTGCGCCGGACGCGCAAGCGTCAGTTCCGTGCGCGGCAAGACCGGCGCAGCGGCGCGGGCGGCCGCCGCCTGCCCCAACCCGCGCCGCAGCCGGCGCATCATCCGCGCCACGCGCTGGCTTTCTTCCTCGCTTTCGGGCGCGCTGGCGGCGTGCTCGGCCAGCGCCATCGCGTCCTCGAACCGCTGCATCCGTTCATACACCCGGATGCGCCGATGCCGCGCGCCGGGATAGCCGCAGGCCGCGTACACGCGCTGGGCGGCTTCCCAGTCCTGTGCGCGTTCGCAGGCTTGTCCGATGCGCAGCAACACCTTGGCGCGGCGCTTTTCCAGCCATGCGTTGCCGCTGATGCAGTCTTGTGCCGCGCGCAGCAGGTCGTCCACGGCCACGCCTTCGTCAAGCGCCTGCCGGCACGCGTGCAACGCCAGATAACAGTCCACGTCCGCCCGCGTCTGAAATGCCCGCGACGCCGCATCGAACGGCACCGTCTCGTACTGGAACACGCCCAGGTCCGCCAGCACGAACTCCGACCAATCCTGATGCAGATTGCCAAAGAACATCAGACGCAGGCGTTCACAGCGATCCGCCACCATCACGCGCCACACGGCCTCGAACGATTCCGGCGCCCAGACGCCGAACGGCCGGGCGTCCGGCATCGCCGCGCGCAACGTTTCAAGCATGTCGGCCTTGCGCACGCCCGTTCTGGCTGCCGCGTGCGAGGCGAAGACCCCGCACAGTTCGGGCTTGGTCAAGAGGGCAAACAGTTCATCCAGCGCCATCGGCGCATGCCGATCCAACCACCCCAGCGCTTCAAGCGGCCCGGCAGCCTCTTGAACGGCCGGAATCTCGTCGTAGGTCAGCCGGCTGGCCCGAAACCAAGGCCCGCGCCGCATCAGCATGCGCACCATCAACGCCTGCGACGCCTGCGGCAACGCCGCGAAGTCCGTCAGAAAGCGGCAATCGTCCTCGTCCAGCAGATCGGCGTAACGGTCCGAGACCCACGCCAGCGCGCGCTGGAAATTGTGCAGATAGTAGTAACGGTGCGGGGGCAACATCGGCGGCGGCCGGATGGACTGTTTATTTATCCAGTGATCATAGCAGGCCGGACGACTTTCCTGGGCCGCAAGCCCGTGGCCGCCGGCAACACGCAGGCCGTGGAATATTGCCCGCACCGCCCCTGCCACGCGGAACGCGCGCCATGTCGCCGGCGCATCGACGCACACATGAAAAACGGCGCCGGAAAGCCTCAGGCTCTCCAGCGCCGTTTGCCGTCCCGCCGGCCAAGCGGCGGGACAGTCAATCATGACATCGTCACATCACTGCGCGCGCACCGGCTGCGGCGCCGCGCCGATGTCCTTGCGGACCTTGGCCACGTCCGACGCGGAAACTGCCGCGCCCTGGTTGCCCCAGCTCGACCGCACAAAGCTCACCACCTCGGCGACTTCCTTGTCGGTCATGCGCCAGTCAAAGCCCGGCATCGCGTACGCGGTCGGAGCCGACGCCGTGCCCGGCATCTGCGCGCCCTTGAGCACGATGTGGATCAGCGAGGCCGGATCGGCCGAGTTGACCGTCGAGCTCAGTGCCAGTTGCGGGAACGTTTCGGTATAGCCCTTGCCCGTGCTGCGATGGCAGGCCGCGCAGTTGTTCAGAAAAGCCATCGCGCCATCGCTCTTGTCCTTGCCAGTGCGCAGCGCATTCGCCACGGACTCGTCATAGGC
Organism: Pseudomonadota bacterium; assembly: GCA_023432075.1. Taxonomy (GTDB): domain Bacteria; phylum Pseudomonadota; class Gammaproteobacteria; order Burkholderiales; family Burkholderiaceae_B; genus Achromobacter. The sequence goes on from JAEYVD010000151.1 coordinate 6,305, forward strand.
CAGCGGTTTGGTGGCGTCCTTGTTCACCGGCGGCAGGCTCTTCAGATACACCGCGATGGCGTTCAAGTCGTCATCGGTCAGGTGCTGGGTGCTTTCCTGGACCACTTGCGCCATGCCGCCGAACGCTGCCGAGTGACCATTGCGGCCGGACTTCAGGAAGGTCGTGATGTCCTCCTTGCTCCAGGCGCCCAGGCCGTCGGTCGCGTCGCCGCGCAGGTTCTTGGCCAGCCAGCCTTCGACCACGCCGCCCGACAGGAAGGCCGAGCCGTCCGCATCGGTCAGCGCCTTTTCCTGCAACGCCACGCCGCGCGGCGTGTGGCAGGTGCTGCAATGGCCCAGGCCTTCGACAAGGTACTGACCGCGCAGCAGCGCCTGCTTGTCCGCGCCGCTCGTGTTCACCGTGACAGGCGCCGTCGCAACGTCCGGCGCGAACATCCAGCGCCACACCGTCAGCGGCCAGCGCATCGACATCGGCCAGACAATGTCGGTGTCCTTGTTTTCCTGCTTCACCGGCTCGACGCCGTGCATGAAGTAGGCATACAGGGCCTTCACATCCTCCGGCGTGACCTTGGCGTACGCGGTGTAGGGCATGGCCGGGTACAGCGAATGTCCGTCCTTGGCCACGCCGTGGCGCACGGCCCGGTCGAAGTCCTCGTACGAATAATTGCCGATGCCCGTTTCCTTATCCGGCGTGATGTTCGTCGAATAGATCATGCCCAGCGGCGAATCGATGCCCAGACCGCCGGCAAACGGCTTGCCGCCCGACGCCGTGTGGCAGGCGATACAGTCGCCGGCGCGCGACAGATATTCGCCTTGCTTGATCATCTGCGCATCGCCGGACGCCGGCGTGCCGTCGGCCGCGAACGCGGCGCTGGCAACGAGGGCCGAGAAGGCCGCAACAATGGTGTGCTTGATCATTGTTCCGTCTCCTTAAGCCTGGACCAGCGGGCCGGGGTTCTTCAGATACTGCTCGCGGATCGCCTGCGCCGCCCAGTAGGCCAGCGCGCCGACCAGACCGGTCGGGTTGTAGCCCATGTTCTGCGGGAACACACAGGCGCCCATCACGAACACGTTCGGCACGTCCCAGCTTTGCAGATACTTATTGACCACGCTTTCCTTGGGATTGGAGCCCATGATGGCGCCGCCCGTGTTGTGCGTGCTCTGGTAGACGCGCGTGTCGTAACGGGCGCCCTTCTTGCGCACGGCCACGAAGTGCTTTTCAGGATTCATGGCCTTGGCCACGGTCTCCATGCGCTTGCCCATGTAGCCCAGCATGTCGAACTCGTTGTCGTGCCAGTCGAACGTCATGCGCAAGAGCGGCTGACCATAGGCGTCCTTGTACGTCGGATCGAGCGACAGGTAGGCGTCGCGGTACGACATCACCGAACCGGAAATCCCGATCGTCATGAAGCGCTGATAGGCGTCCTGAACGCCCGCCTTCCAGGCCGTGCCCCACGTCGGCGTGCCCGGCGTCGTCGGCGTCTGCTTGATGGGACGGCCGCCGTAGCGCACGTGGCGGATGCTGGCGCCGCCCACAAAGCCCAGCGGACCGTGGTCGAACTGGTCGCCGTTCAAGTCGTCCATGCCCACGCCGCCCGCGCCGGTGCCGACGAAGGGGTTGAGCTGGGTACCCTTGGGCAACAGCACGTTGACCGCGCCGTTCATCTGATACGCATAGTTCTTGCCGACCACGCCTTCGTTGGTCTTCGGGTCATAGGGCTTGCCGATGCCCGACAGCAGCAACAGGCGCACGTTGTGCATCTGGTAGGCCGACAGGATCACCAGATCCGCGGGCTGATCGATCTCGTTGCCGTCCGCGTCGATGTACGTTACGCCCACGGCCTTCTTGCCGGTCGAATCCAGATTGACCTTGATGACCTGCGAACGCGTGCGCAGCTCGAAATTCGGCTTCTTCAGCAGCACCGGCAAAATGGTGGTCTGCGGCGAGGCCTTCGAATACATGTAGCAGCCGTAGTTCTCGCAGAAGCCACAGAAATTGCAGGGGCCCAGGCGCACGCCGTACGAGTTGGTGTACGGACCCGAAGCGTTGGCCGCGGGCGTGGGATACGGGTTGAAGCCGACTTCGCGCGCGGCCTTCTCGAACAGCGACGCACCGTAGGTCGTGGCCAGCGGCGGCAGCGGGAATTCCTTGCTGCGCTTGCCTTCCAGCGGGTTGCCGCCTTCGACGATCTTGCCGTTCAGGTTGCCGGCCTTGCCCGACGTGCCGCAGACGTATTCGAACTTCGAGAAGTACGGTTCCAGTTCGTCGTAGGTCACGCCGAAGTCCTGGATCGTCATGCCTTCCGGAATGAACTTCTTGCCGTAGCGCGTTTCGTAGCGGGTGCGCAGTTCCAGCTCTTCGGGCAGCACGCGGTAATGCATGCCGTTCCAGTGAAAGCCCGCGCCGCCCACGCCCGTGCCCAACAGAAACGAACCGTTCTGGCGGTACGGCACGGCCACGTCATCCACGCCATGGCGGATCGTCACGGTTTCCTTGGACAGGTCCTGGAACAGATAACCGCGCACCGAATACTTCAGCTCGTCGATCACCTTGGGGTACTCGGCGTCCTTGGGCGTGTCCTGCATGCCGCCGCGCTCCAGCGCCAGCACCTGCAAGCCCGCTTCGGTCAGCTCCTGCCCCAGGATCGCGCCGGTCCAGCCGAACCCGACCAGTACCGCATCCACTTTGTCTTTCTTGATCGCCATGATTTAACCCTTCTCCCCAGAGATCGACACGGGGCCATAGGGATACTTCACGTTGGGCTGGTCGACCCAGTCCATGAAATCGGCGCGCGCGCCGGGAAAGCCCACCATCTTCCAGCCCACCATGTTCTTGTTGCCGCCGTAGATCGGATCGGCAAAGAAGCCTTCCTTGGTATTGGCCAGCAGGAAGCTGAAGAACGTCTTGGACGGCACGGATTCGAATCCGATCTTGCCCGACTGCAGGTCCTTCAGGATCTGTTCCTGCAGGGCCTTGTCCAGCTCGGCGTATGCCTTGCCGTGCGTTTTCACGCACCAGGCATCACAGGCCTCGATGCCGTTGCGATAGACCTGGCGGGGATTCTGGTCGAGCTGATAGCCCAGTTCCGGCACCTGGTCGGTGTGGAACGGCCCGTCCATGTACCACAGCTTGCCGTGGCCAAAGGGCGTTTCCATCTGACGATCGATGAACTC
>JAEYVD010000218.1 GCA_023432075.1 Pseudomonadota bacterium
ACCACAGGTCTTACAGCGCCACATACCAAAGACCCTCGCAGCACGGCGACGCGGTCACCGTGGGTGCGAGCGCCGTCGATGCGCCCGAGGGAATCTGAAGGGAGCCGAAGGCGGACGAAGATGACGAAGGGGGGGCCGCCTAGGCAAGTCCGGAGCGAAGGCTCCGGACCGCAATCGTGGGCGATCGTGCCCACGGTGACCGCGGCGTCGGGCGACCTACGAAGATCGTGCCATCCCCGAAGTTCCTGCCGCCTACGAAGTACCGACCGCCTACGAAGTACCGACCACCGACAAAGTACCGACCACCTAAGAAAACCGCACCCCAACCAAAGACCGCAACAACACACTCACAAAAAAAAGGCCCTGCATCAGCAAGGCCTTCCTTCCACCCAATCAGCAGCACCCGATCCGCTTCTTCCCCCCATATCGCGCCTCCTGGCGCTCCCGGAAGAAATCCTCGTAGCTCATCGGCTCCTGCTCAGGATGCGTGCGCCGCATATGCTCGACATACGTCTCGTAATCCGGCACGCCGACCATCAGCCGGAGCGTTTGCCCCAGGTAGCGGCCGGCGGCGCCGGCTGCGGAAGTCATGTTGCTGAACAGCATGCGGCTTCTCCTGGGTTGCGGTCAGTCGGCGCCGGCGGCTGCGGGCAGCGCCTCGTAGGGCGTTTCGCGGGACGTCGGCTTGTTTTCATTGCGGGCGCGCTGCACCGACTTCAAGCCGAACACCACGATGCTCACCACCACGAAGATGAAGATCGCGCACAGTCCTGCGTTGATGTAGTCGTTCATCACCACGCGCGACATCTCGCCCAGCGACTTCGCCGGCGCCAGCACCTTGCCTTCGGCAATCGCGGCGTTGTACTTGTCGGCGTGGGCCAGGAAGCTTACGCGCGGGTCCGAGTGGAACAGCTTTTGCAGACCGGCGGTTAGCGTGCACGCCAGCAGCCAGAGCGTGGGCAGCACCGTGACCCAGGCGTAGCGGTCGCGCTTCATCTTGAACAGGACGACCGTGCCCAGCGTCAGCGCAATCGCGGCCAGCATCTGGTTGGCGATGCCGAAGAGCGGCCACAGGGTGTTGATGCCGCCCAGCGGATCAACCACGCCCTGATACAGGAAGTAGCCCCACGCCGCCACGCAAAGGCCCGTGGCGATCAGGTTGGCGGGCAGCGAATCCGTGCGCTTGAGCGACGGGGCGAACGTGCCCAGCAGATCCTGCAGCATGAAGCGGCCAGCACGGGTGCCGGCGTCCACGGCGGTCAGGATGAACAGCGCCTCGAACAGGATGGCGAAGTGATACCAGAACGCCATCATGCCCGGGCCGCCCAGCGCCTGATGCAGGATGTGGGCCATGCCCACGGCCAGCGTCGGCGCGCCGCCGGCGCGCGAGATGATCGTGCTTTCGCCCACGTCCTTGGCCGTCCGCACCAGATCGGCCGGCGTAATCATGAAACCCCAGCTCGACACCACCTGGGCGACCTGCTCCGGCGTCGTGCCGATGACGGCTGCCGGGCTGTTCATGGCGTAGTAGATGCCGGGCTCGATCACGCAAGCCGCCACCAGCGCCATGATGGCCACGAAGGATTCCATCAGCATGCCGCCGTAACCGATGTAGCGGGCCTGGGTTTCGTTTTCGATCAGCTTGGGCGTGGTGCCCGAGGAGATCAAGGCGTGAAAACCGGACACCGCGCCGCAGGCGATGGTGATGAAAAGGAACGGGAACAGGTTGCCCGACCACACCGGACCGGTGCCGTCGACAAACTGGGTCAGCGCGGGCATCTTCAGTTCGGGGGCCACCACCACGATGCCGATCGCCAGACCGACGATGGTGCCGATCTTCAGGAAGGTCGACAGGTAATCACGGGGCGCCAGCAGCAGCCACACGGGCAGCACCGAGGCGATGAAGCCGTAGACGATCAGGATCCAGGTCAGGCCCTTGCCGTCGAAGTCGAACATCGGGCCGATGACCGGATGCGCGGCCACGTCCTGGCCGAAGGTGATAGCCGCCATCAGGCCCACGAAGCCGATGATGGACACCTCGCCGATCTTGCCCGGGCGGATGTAGCGCAGGTAGACACCCATGAAGAGCGCGATGGGGATCGTCGCGGCCACCGTGAAGGTGCCCCACGGCGAATGCGTCAGCGCCTTCACGACGATCAGCGCCAGCACGGCCAGGATGATGACCATGATCATGAACGCGCCGAACAGCGCGATCACGCCGGGGATCTTGCCCAGTTCGGATTTGACCAGGTCGCCCAGCGAGCGGCCGTCGCGGCGGGTGGAGATGAAGAGGATCGTGAAGTCCTGCACGGCGCCGGCGAACACGACGCCGGCCAGGATCCACAGCATGCCAGGCAGATAGCCCATTTGCGCGGCCAGCACCGGCCCGACCAGGGGCCCCGCGCCGGCGATGGCGGCAAAGTGGTGGCCGAACAGCACGTGCTTGTTGGTGGGCACGTAGTCCAGGCCGTCGTTGTACTTCCAGGCCGGCGTCATGCGCGTCGGGTCCAACTGGAAGACCTTGCGCGCGATGAAGCGGCTGTAGTAACGGTAGGCGATGAGATAGACGCAGACGGCGGCAATCACCACCCATAGCGCGTTGATGGTCTCCCCTCTGGCCAGCGCCACGGTGCCCAGCGCAAACGCGCCCAGTACCGCAACCGCCAGCCAGACCAGGTGCTGACCCAGTCCCTTACTGCTGGTGTGCATAAGTGCTCCTCTTGCCTCCCGCCATGCTCTTGGCGTGAAACGCTTTTTTCGTCCCGCGGAAGGCAGACTCATTGTTGTGGGGTGGCGGACGCACGCGTCCACGCTCGCGTCGGGTCGACGCGGGCGCCAGTATTGCCGCGCGGCCACGGCGCCAACAAGCGCGGAACTACGCAAGCGGGCTACGTGTTACTACGCCATGCGCCGCAGCAAAATTCCGTGGAAATCGTAAAATCCCCGAACTTTCCGCGTTCCTGCCTCGGCGCCCCGTCGGTTGATGCGTCGCAGCAAAGCCGTCCCGGGCTGATACAAATCCTTATGAAGCTGCG
>JAEYVD010000260.1 GCA_023432075.1 Pseudomonadota bacterium
GTGGCGGACGTGTCGGCGATGGGGTCGGTGATGATCCCGATGATGAAGCGCGAGGGCTACCACGCCGACTACGCGGTAAACGTCACCACCCACGCGGCGCTGGTGGGCGCGCTGATGCCGACCAGCCACAACATCATCATCTACACGCTGGCCGCGGGCGGCAAGGTGTCCATCGCGGCGCTGATCGCGGCAGGCGTGGTGCCCGCCCTGATCCTGACCGCCTGCAACCTGGCCGCCGCCTACTTCGTGGCGCGCAGCCGGGGCTATCCGGCAGGCACCTTCCCCGGCTGGCACATCGTGTTCCGCTCGCTGGTTGCCGCGGCGCCGGGGCTGTTCGTGGTGGTGCTGATCATCGCGGGCATCCTGAGCGGCGTCTTCACCGCGACGGAATCCGCGGCGGTGGCGGTGCTGTATGCGCTGGCGCTGACGATCTTCGTCTACCGCTCGCTGACCTGGGACCAGTTCGTGCGCGCGGCCAGCAAGGCGGTGAAAACCACGGGCGTGGTGCTGCTGCTGATCGGCATCTCCGCCACGTTCGGCTACCTGATCAGCTTCTATGGCGTGGCCGAAAAGACCGGTGAGCTGATGGCGTCGATTTCCACGGAACCGTGGGCCATCTTCCTGATGGTCAACATCATCCTGTTCGTGCTGGGCACCTTCCTGGACATGGCCGCCACCATCCTGATCTGCACGCCGATCTTCCTGCCGATCTGCATGCAGTACGGCATGGGGCCCGTACAGTTCGGCATGGTGCTGCTGCTGAACTGCGCGCTTGGGCTGAACACGCCGCCAGTGGGCACCACGCAGTTCGTGGGATGCGCCATCGGCGGGGTGTCGGTGGGAACGGTGATGCGCACCATCTGGCCGTTCTATGGCGCGCTGCTGGCCGCGCTGGCGCTGGTGACCTACGTGCCGGCGTTTTCGCTGTGGTTGCCGGGCGTGCTGCTCAACTGACGCGCGGCGCGCGGGACGGGCCGTACGCGGTCCGTCCCACGATCACCGGATAGAAGAAGATGGCGGCCAGCAGCCACATCAGGGCGGCGGACCACAGGGTCTGGCTGAGAAAGTGCGCGCCTTGCAGAATGCGCACGATGGAAAAGCCCACGCCCGCCGCCACGCCGATCGCCAACCCGCCCCAGCGCCACGCGGGCCGGCCTAGCGCCCATCCCGCAAAGTACAGGCTGAGCAGCGCATAGCCCGCGCCGGCATGGCCGCTGGGCAAGGCGCCGCCTGCGCGCGCACGCGCCCAGGTCCACCAGTGCACCGGATACGGCGTGTAGCCGCCCAGCGTCTCCAGGTCGTAGGGACGCGGCAGCGTCGTGTGATGCTTGAGCTGGTTGATGAGCACCTGCCCGGTCAGGCACGACGCCGCCACGGCGATCGCCGCGCCGCGCCAGCGGCGCCATGCCGGGATTCGGTAGCTGGCGGCCGCGATGGCGGCCGCGGCCAGGCCCACGCCGATTGGCAAGGCAAGCACGATGCGGTGGCCCAGCAGCTCCAGCCACCGGCTGCCGTGCAGCGGAAAATCGTCGATCACCGGATCAAAGAGCGCACGCGCGATGTGCATGTCCAGCCCCGATTCCTTGGCCCACCACGCCAGACAGGCAAGCAGCAGCGTCACGCCCCCGACATGGGTGAGCAGGTAAAAGGCTCTCGTCGGCGCGTGCGGCGCCGGCAGTAATGGGGACGGCATGATCGGGATTTTCCGGACGATTCGGGCCAGCGCACTTTACGGGGCCGACAGTCGAAAATTCGTCAAATTTGCGTGGTAGGAGCTGGCGTCTCGGCCCGCTGGAACCGCAGCAGGAAGCGGGTGCCACGCGCGGGCCCATCGTCTTGCGAGGACTCGACCGTGAGCGACCAGCCCTGCATGTCGCACACGCGTTTGGCGATCGCCAGACCCAAGCCGCGCGCTGTCTCGCCGCTGTCCGCCGCGCCCGAATCGCGCATCCGGCCGCTGAAATAGCGGCGGAACAGGAATGGCAGGTCGCCTGCGGCGATGCCCTTGCCGTCGTCGCGCAGTACCAGCCCGCCCTGCGCGTCCAGCGCCGCGGTCAGCGTGGCGGGCGCGGCGTGCTCGATGGCGTTGCGTACAAGGTTGCGCAGGACCGTCAGCAGGGCGTAGCGGTCCAGCGACAGCACCTGGCTGGCCGGAATCTGGTTATCGAAGCGCAGGTCCGCCAGCTCGGCTTGGGCGGCGTAGCCGCGCCAGGCGTCCTCCATGCAGGCGGCAATGTCGACGGGCTCCGGCTCGCGCAACTGGTCGCGCGCCATCGCGCGCGCGCTTTCCAGGCTGACGATCACGTGGTCCACGTTGTCCACAACGCGCGTCAGGCGCTGCTGCTGATCCGGCGTCAGCGCCTGCGTCAGCAGCATGAGTTCGCTGTCGGACCGTATCGCCGCCAGCGGCGTACGGACTTCGTGGCTGAGATTGCCGGCAAACTCCCGTTCGCGGGCGATAGACCGGTCCACCTGGCTCTGCACCCGGTTGAAGGCTTCGATGAGCCGCCCGGCCTCGTCGTCGCGCGTGACCGCCATGTCGGGAGAGCCGGGCGCCCACGTCGACAGCCGGTCTGTCAGGTCCAGCAGCGGCCCGACCGCCACTGCCGCCACACGGCGCGACAGCGCGTAGGCCAACACCACGCACAGCGCGCCCACGCCCAGCACGATCAGGCCGAAGTCGTGCACCCGCTCTTCGTTATCGGTGGCGTCGTAAAGCAGATACACCTTGCCGCGGTCGGTCTCGGCCACCATCACGTGCCACGTGTATGCGCCCGGTTCGATGAGGTGCAGCCCGTTTTCCAGCGAGAGCAGTTCGGGCGGCATGCCGACGGGCGGCTGGCCGTCCACGCTGAGCCACGCGCGCATGGATCCGCCCAGCTCGCGCGCGCCCCGGCGCGGCAGGAATTCGTCGCTGCTGCGCGCATGCTGGACCAGGCGATCCATTTCGGTGTTGAGGATGTCGTTGACCAGATCGTCTTCCATCTGATCGAACGTCAGGTAGGCCAGCAGGGCAAGCGCCGTGACAAAAAGCGCCACCGCGCCCGTCAGCGCCCAGACGACGCGCTGGGTCAAGGTGCCGGAGGCAGCGCGGCTCATGATGCGGCGCCGTGCAGCGCCAGGCGCCAGCCCGTGCCGTGCACGGTCTCGATGCCATCAAAGCCCGCGTCGGCCAGCGCGCGGCGCAACAGGTGCACCTGGCTGCGCAGCGCATCGGACGAAGGCGGCTCGTTGCCCCACAACACGGATTCGAGTTCCTCGCGCGTCACCACGCGGCCAGGATCGCGCAGCAGCACTTCGATGATGAGGCTGGCCTTGCGGGTCAGGTGGACGGGCACGCCGCTGACCGACACGACGCGGCTGCGCGCGTCGAACTGCAACGCGCCGAACGTGCGCGCGGCATCCACCGTCGACCCTTTGGCGCGCTGGATCAGGGCCAGCAGCCGGGCCTCGACCTCGAGCAGCGCAAACGGCTTGGTCAGGTAGTCGTCGGCGCCGTGCGAGAAGCCCGTCAGCTTGTCCTCGAGGCTGTCGCGCGCAGTCAGCATCAGCACGGGCACCGCCAGCCGCCGCTCCGTGCGCATGGCGTGCAGCACGGCGTTGCCGTCCATGCCGGGCAGGCCGATGTCCAGCAGCACGGCGTCAAAGCGTTGCGCCTGCAACTGCTGCAAGGCGGCGGGACCGCTGTAGGCCACGTCGGGAAGAAAGCCGCGCGCCTCCAGGAAGCTGTACAGGTTGCCGGCGATGATGTGGTCGTCCTCGACGATCAGCACCCGGTGATTCGCGCCCGCTGCGGGAGGGGTTGCCATGTTCTGCGATCCTGGCCGCGTTACGCGGAAAGCACCTTGCCGGGGTTCATGAGCCCCTGCGGATCCAGCGCGCGCTTGATCCGGCGCATCAGCGCGAGCTCCACGGGATTCTTGTAGCGCGGCAGCTCGTCACGCTTGAGCTGGCCCACACCGTGTTCGGCGCTGATCGAGCCCTTGTGCGCGTGCACGCTGTCATGCACCACGCCGTAGATCTCGCCTTGCAATGCCAGCAGCTCGGCTTCGGTCTGGCCCGGCGCATGCGCCACGTTGTAATGCAGATTGCCGTCGCCCAGATGGCCGAAGATCACATGGCGCACGCCCGGAAATCGCGCCTGCAGCAAGGCGTTGGTCTTGTGCACGAATCCGGCGATGGACGAGATGGGAATGGAGACGTCATGCTTGACCGACTTGCCCAGCTCGGCTTCGGCCAGCGGGATGCTCTCGCGCAGGTGCCACAGCGCCTTGCTCTGCGAGACGTTCGCGGCGATGGCGGCGTCGTTCACCAAGCCTGCCTCGATGGCCTCGCCCAGCACAGCTTCGAAGCGCTCGCGGGCATGGGTCTCGCTCTCGCTGTCGGACAGCTCCAGCAGTGCGAACCACGGCGAGGCCGCCGATTCGCCTTCGAAGGGCAGGCGCTGCTGCGGAAAGAGGCGCACCACGCCTTGCAGGCAGGCGCCGCTCATAAGTTCAAAACCGGTCAGCGAGGCGCCGAACCCCGAGCGGGCGCGCGACAGCACTTCCACGGCGTTATCGATGCTGTCCAGCGTCAGCAGCGCCGTGCAGGACGCCACCGGGCGCGGGTACAGCTTGAGCGTGGCGGCCGTGATGATGCCCAGGGTGCCTTCGCTGCCGATGTACAGGTCGCGAAGGTCGTAGCCGGTGTTGTCCTTGCGCAGGCCGCGCAGGCCGTCCCAGATCTCGCCTTCGGCGGTCACGACCTCCAGGCCCAGCGTGAGGTCGCGCGTATTGCCATAACGCAGCACCTGCGTGCCGCCGGCGTTCGTGGCCAGATTGCCGCCGATGGTGCAGCTGCCCTCGGCCGCCAGGCTCAGCGGGAACAGCCGGTTCGCGGCCGCCGCGGCCTCCTGCACGGCCTGCAGGATGCAGCCGGCCTCGACCGTGATGGTGTCGTTATCGGTATCCAGTGCGCGCACGGCGGTCAGCCGGGCGGTGGACAGGACGATGGCGGAGCCGGAATCGTCCGGCGTGGCGCCGCCGCACAGGCCGGTGTTGCCGCCTTGCGGCACTACCGGCACGCCATGCTGGGCGCACAGTTTGATGGCAGCCGCCACTTCAGCGGTGGAGCCGGGGCGGATCACCGCCAGCGCCGCGCCGCGATAGCGGCGGCGCCAATCCAGCACATAGGAATCCGCGTCCGCGCC
>JAEYVD010000305.1 GCA_023432075.1 Pseudomonadota bacterium
GGCGCTCGGACATGGCGGCAAACGAAATGGACTGCGGCGCCTGCGTGATGGCCTGGATGAGGCCGGTGTCCTGCTGCGGAAAGAACCCCTTGGGCACCACCATGTACAGCAGCACGGTCAGCGCAAAAGTGGCCACCGCCACCACGAGCGTCAGCGTCTGGTGGCGCAGCACCACCTGCAGCATGCGGTCGTACGCGGCGATGACGCGGTCGATGAATGCGCCCGTGGCCCGATGAAAGCGCCCATGCTTCGTTTCGGATTCCGAGCGCAAGAGGCGCGCGCACATCATGGGCGTGAGCGTCAGCGACACCAACAGCGAAATCAGGATGGCCACCGCCAGCGTGATCGCGAATTCCCGGAACAGCCGGCCCACGACTTCGGTCATGAAGAGTAGCGGGATCAGCACGGCGATCAGCGACAGGGTCAGCGAGATCAGCGTGAAGCCGATCTGCGACGCGCCTTTCAGCGCGGCCTGCATCGGCTTTTCGCCTTCCTCGATGTGCCGGGCGATGTTCTCGATCATCACGATCGCGTCGTCCACCACGAAGCCCGTGGCGATGGTCAGCGCCATCAGCGTCAGGTTGTTGATGGAGAACCCGGACAGATACATGATGCCGAACGTGCCCACCAGCGACAGCGGCACGACGACGCTGGGAATCAGCGTGGCCGTCAGGCTGCGCAGGAACACGAACGTGACCATGACCACCAGCCCCACGGCCAGCAGCATTTCAAACTGCACGTCGGCGACCGAGTCGCGGATGGTCTGCGTGCGGTCCGACACCACCGTCACGTCCAGCGTGGCGGGCAGCGCGGCGCGCAGCTGCGGCATCAGCGCCTGGATGCGGTCGACCACGTCGATCACGTTGGCGCCGGGCTGGCGCTGGATGTTCAGCAGGATGGCGGGCTTGTCGCCGGCCCACGCGGCCTGGCGCGTGTCTTCGGCCCCTTCGACCGCGCGCGCCACGTCGGCCAGCCGCAGCGGGGCGCCGTTCTTGTACGCGATGATCAGGCTGTTGTAGTCGGTGGGCGACTTCAGTTGATCGTTGGCGTTGATGGTGGTGGAGCGCTGCGGGCCGTCCAGGTTGCCCTTGGGCTGATTGACGTTGGCGCCGACGATCGCGGTGCGCAGGTCGGACAGCGACAGGCCGTTGGCCGCCAGCGCCTGCGGGTTCACCTGGACCCGCACCGCGGGCCGCTGCCCGCCCGCCACGCTGACCAGGCCCACGCCGGGAATCTGCGACAACTTCTGCGCCACGCGCGTATCGACCAGATCACGCACTTGCGGCAGCGGCATGGTGGGAGACGTGATTGCCAGCGTCAGCACGGCCGCGTCCGCGGGATTGACCTTGTTGTAGGTGGGCGGCACCGGCAGGTCGGACGGGAGCAGGTTCGAGGCGGCATTGATGGCCGCCTGCACCTGCTGCTCGGCCACATCCAGCGGCAGCGTCAGATTGAATTGCAGCGTGATGACCGAGGCGCCGCCCGAACTGGTGGACGACATCTGGTTCAGGCCGGGCATCTGGCCGAACTGACGCTCCAGGGGCGAGGTGACCAGCGAGGTCATGACGTCGGGGCTGGCCCCGGGGTACAGCGTCACGACCTGGATTGTGGGGTAGTCGACCTCGGGCAGCGCCGAGACGGGCAGGAAACGGTAGGCGATGAGGCCCGCGATCAGGATGGCCACCATCGACAGGGTGGTGGCCACGGGGCGCAGGATGAATAGGCGCGACGGGCTCACGGCGTTCTCTGCTTACTTGGCCGCGGGCGTGGTGCCGGCCGGCGCACCCGCGCCGAGCGACTTGTCGCGGGCCGCGGGAATGACTTCGGCGCCGCCCACGATTTCGACCTTGGCGCCGGCGCGCAGGCGGTCGGTGCCCTCGGTGACGACCCGATCCCCGGGCTTGAGTCCTTCGTTGACGGCGACCATGCCGGCGTTGATGGCGCCCAGCTTCACCTGGCGCACCGCGATCGTGTTGTCGTCCTGCACAAGGAAGACGAACGCGCCGGCCGAGCCCTGCTGGACCGCCGCCGTCGGAATGGCCGTCACATCCTTGCGGGTCAGCACATGCAGCCGCACGTTGACGAACTGGTTCGGGAAAAGCACATCGTCGGTGTTGTCAAAGCGGGCCTTGAGCTTGAGCGTGCCGGTTGCCACGTCGATCTGGTTGTCCAGCGTCTCGAGCGTGCCCGAGGCGATGCGGCGGGTGTCGGCACGATCGTAGGCGTCGACGGTCAGCGTCTTGCCGGCCGCCAACTCGGCGCGCACTTCCGGCAGCTGCGTTTCGGGCAGCGTGAAGACGACGGAGATGGGCTGGGTCTGGGTGATGACGACCAGCCCGTTGGTGTCCGAGCTGGACACCAGATTGCCGCGGTCGACCTGGCGCAGGCCCAGGCGGCCGCTGATCGGCGCGGTGATGCGCGCGTAATCCAGTTGCAGCTTGGCATTGTCGACATTGGCCTGGTCGCTCTTGACCGTGCCTTCGTACTGGCGCACCAGCGCGGCCTGCGTGTCGACCTGCTGGCGGGCGATGGAGTCCTGCTTGAAGAGGGCTTGATAGCGTTGCAGGTCGCGGCGGGCGTTTTCCAGCTGCGCAAGGTTCTGCATCTGCGTGCCGCGCGCCTGATCCAGCGCCACCTGAAAGGCGCGCGGATCGACCTGCGCGAGCAGGTCGCCGGCCTTGACCTGCTGGCCTTCCTGGAAGGCGACGTCGACGAGTTCGCCGCTGACACGGCTTCGGACGGTAACGGTGTTGTAGGCGGTGACGGTGCCCAGCGAGCGCAGGAAGATGTCGATGTCCTGCTGCGCGGCGGTGGCTATCCGAACCGGGACGGGCATATTGGCCATGGCCGCCGCGGGCGGCCTGCCGCCTGTCCGCCCCCCCGGGCCCGCCTGCTTGGCCGACGGCCGCAGCACCACCCAGGCAATCGCCGCGACGACAAGCAGCAGCAAGACCAGTCCGACGATGCGGCGGCGGCTCCAGCGGGAGGGTGGGGATACGGGACGGCTATCGGACATGGACTCGGTTCCGGCACACTCGGAAGGAAAGCCGTATTGTCTACTAGACCGTCCCGGTTTCGGCCCTGATCGCCGTCATGCTGAAACTACCCGCAACAGGAATTCGGGCCGCGAAACCGTACGTAACTTGCGCCTAAGAACTGCACAGGGTCATCTGGAACGCCACGTCGCGGGCCACCTGCTGAGGCTTGAACTCCCCGTCCTGCGTGGAAAAACGTATCCAGATCATGTACTTATTGGCGCTGATCTCGGGAAAGACGCCCTGGGTGGGATCCACCCAGACGCGCAGAAGCTGAAACTGTTTGCCGCCCAGCATCTGCTGGTAGGCGCCCTGCTCGGCCACGATGTCGGTCTTGCGGCCGGACTCGCGCAACAGGCGCAGCGCCAGCGTCAGGCCGTCATAGAGGGGAATGAAGGGCGACACCCAGGCCTGCAGGTCCGCGCAGCGCGCGGCTTCGGGCTTGTTCTGCCAGGCATAGTAGGACGGCATGTCGACCTGCGTGGCGCTGCCGGGCATCGACAAGCGGCCGCGCAGGCTGGTCAGCCATTCGTTCTCGCGCAGCGATTGGCCGGTCTTGCCGGGTGCAGCCAGCGCGCTGGCCACCTTTTCCATTTCGCGCAGCATGCTTTCCAGCGCGTCCTGCGCAACGCCAGGATGGTCGCGCAGTCCGACCAGCGCCAGGCGCTGGCGTTCAAGGTCCTGGAGGATCGCCCCTTTTACGTCGGTGCGTTCGCAAGCATCGAGCAGATCGAACAATGAAGTGACGGCAACCTGATGCTGGCGTGAGTCGCCCTCGCGAGCAAAGAAGAAAAGCCTGTCGAACAGGTATTCCAGCCGCAGATAAGCACGGATGCGCTCATTGAAGGGGTATTCGTAAACGATCACGCTTTTTTACAGGCCCTATCAGTGGTTGGCCGGCGGGCCAAGAATTTTCAGGGGTGCCGGCAGCCGCTGGCTTACCGGCCCGTGGTGGTCGCCAGCGCCAGCCAGCGGTCATGCAGGGTCAACGCCCGCGCGCGCAATTGATCCGGCGTGGTCGTTGCGTCGTTGAGTATGACGTCGTCCGCGACCTCCAACCGGCGTGCCCGCGCAGCCTGTGCCGCCATGATACGCCGGATGTCC